>JAIEQN010000707.1 GCA_019747685.1 Gemmataceae bacterium | reverse complement strand
GCCAGCAGGAACGCGGCCGCCCGGTCGCACGCCCCGGGCCGGGCCACCGCCGCCCGCACCGCCCGCAGCTTCTCGACCCGGGCGGACCGCGCGGCCGGGTGGTTCATCCAGGTGAGGACGTGCCCGGCGACCTCCGCCGACCGGTCGGACGAGGCGGCGTACTCCGGGAAGACCTCGGCGTCGGCCAGGAGGTTCACCAGGGTGATGGACTTGACGTTCAGGAAGAAGTGGGCCGCCAGGGCCAGAGTCTTGCCGCCCCGGTAGACGATGACGGACGGCTTGAGCCGGTTCATCAGCTCCAGGCTGACCGACCCGGAGACGCTGACGCACGCCTCGGCCAGCTCGATGATTTCCGGCGTCCGCCCGGCGTGGACCTCGACCGGCACCCCCGACCCGGCGGCCATCTCCCGGCACATGGCCGCCTGGGCGTCGTTGAACGCGGCCACCAGGAACCGGGCGTCCGGCCGGGCGGCGTGGACCCGGGCGGCGGAAGCCAGCATGCCCCGGAAGTTGCCGATCACTTCCTGGTCCCGAGAGCCGGGCAAGAGGCCGATGACCCGGCCGGGCCTGGCCCGCTGGTCGGCCAGGAACGCCGGGTCGGGCCGCTGGGCGGCGAGTTCGTCGAAGTACGGGTGGCCGACGTAGTGGGTGTGGACGCCGCGAGCCCGGAACCAGTCGTCCTCGAACGGCAGGGCGGTCAGCACGCCGGCGAAGTACCGGCGGACCTTCCGCACCCGCCAGCCCGCCCACGCCCACAACTGCGGCGGGACGAAGAAGTAGACCGGAATACCCAAGGCCTTGGCCCGCTTGGCCAGGGCGAAGTGGAACCCGGGGTAGTCGATCAGGACGACGGCGTCGGGCCGCTCGGCCTCGAAGTGCTGCCGGGCCTGGTTGCCGAGCCGGACGAAGGTGCGGATGTTCCGGACGACCCGGCGGACGCCCATCACCGCGAGCTCGGTGAGCGGGTAGAGCAGGTCGGCCCCGGCGGCGGCCATCCGGTCGCCGCCGAACCCGGTGACCCGGACGCCGGGGTCGCGGGCCTTCAGGGCGCGGACGAGGTTGGCCCCGTGGAGGTCGCCGCTCGGCTCGCCGGCGCTGACGAACAGGTGCATGGCGGCATCCTTGCCACGAAAGCCGCACAGGCCGGGAGGCCTGTGCCACCGAATCCGCTGTTTGGTGGCACAGGCCTCCCGGCCTGTGCGGGCGGTCACGCCGTCGCCGGCTGCGGCTGCTGGGCGGCCGGCTCCCGCTTGCCGCCGGGCAGGGCGGTCGGCTCGGCCACCCGCCGGTAGCCCATCGAGTACAGGACCTCCAGCACCTCGCTCCAGGTCGGGAACGGCCGGCGGTTCTCCCGCTTGTACCGGTCCATCGCCTTCATGAACTCCGACTCGTCGTCGGTGTAGTCCCGCTCGCAGGTGGTCGGGTCGATCAGCCGCCGCCGCTCGCTGGTCCGCCGCTTCTCGGCCGCGTTGATCGCCCGCCGGTCCTTGGCCACCGGGATGTTCCGCTTCCGGCGGTCGTTCGGGAAGGCGGTCGTACCGGAGTCCGGGGTGCGGTCGCCGGGGCCGGCCGTGTCGGCGCCGGCCGGGGGCGGGGTGTCGGTGTTCGTCATGGTGTCGGAGCCTCTCAGCCGCTGCGGGGGAAGGCCGGGAGCCGGGCGGGGGGGTCCGTCCTGGGCCGGCCATCCCGCGTCGATCCGAGGGGGATGGACGGGTCTTGATAGGCTACCCGCCAACCGGGGGGTGTCAACCGGAATTCGCGCCCGTGCGGATTGGGCAACAGGGATCGGCCGGCGGATTCGCCGGTGGGGCGAAAAACCCGCCCCCGGGTAAAGTTCGCCGCCGGCCGGGCCGACCCCGGCCGGCGGTCAAGTGGGCCGCCGTCGCGTACCGATACCGGTGGGAGGACCGGACCCGCCGGTAGTGACTGAGCCTGGTGGCACAGGCCGGGAGGCCTGTGCCACCCACTACGGACCCGCCGGGCGAGGGGCCGATGCCGGAGAACGAGCCGGTCAACCTGATCCGGGTGTTCGACTTCTACCTCGCCCTGATGGTCGTCATCAGCCTGGTGCGGCGGTGGGAGGTGTACGCCGACGCCGTCCGCCTCCTGTTCGCCGTCCGCGGCCGGTGGCCCCGGCTGATGCACCGGCTGGCCGAACACCAGAGCCTGTTGTTGAACTGGTCATTCTTCCGCCCGGCCCTCGCCGCCCTGCTCCTGACCGCCGTCCAGGTGGCCTGCTCGCGGATGATCTGGCCGCACGCGGTCCTGACCGGGGAGGGGCTGCGGGCGGAGTGGTGGTGGCTGCCGGTGATCCTGGCCGCCCTGGTCCCGATGCTGGCCGTGGACCTGTACTTCGTCGTCCGGGTCGGCCGGTTCGACCGGGCCGAGACGGTCAAGTACCTGGACCAGGCCGAGACCTGGCTGGGGTGGAGGGGGCCGCTGGTCCGGGTCATCACCCTCGGGTACGTCAACCCGCACCGGATGGTGGACGAGGAGGTCCGGAAGAGCCTGGAGGGGATCGGCACGACCGTCCGGTCGTCGCTGTGGTGGGTGTCGGCCCAGATCGCCCTGCGGGTGTTGTTCGGCCTGACCCTGTGGACGGTCTGGGCGGTCTCGTAGGGCCGGCCCGGGCCGGGCCGGCTTCCACATCGACAAGCCCGCCGGCGAATGGACGGGACGCCGCGTCACATTCGCCGGCGCCGATATTTGCCCCCACCGCCCCCCTGAACTAGGGTTCGGTACGCTCCGGCGTGTTCGCCCCCGCGGCCCCGGCACCGTGGTGCCCGGCCCGGCCGGGCGCTCCCGCCGGGTCTCGCCCCCAACCGGAGTCGACATGCCGCCCGTCGCCCGCCGCGGCCGCCCCGCCTTCACCCTGATCGAGCTGTTGGTCGTCATCGCCATCCTGGCCACCCTGATGGGGCTGCTCCTGCCGGCCGTCCAGAAGGTCCGGGAGGCCGCCGCCCGCATCCAGTGCGGCAACAACCTCCGGCAGGTCGGCCTGGCCGCCCACCAGGCCCACGAGACCGGCAAGGTCCTGCCGCCGGGGATCGGGTTCTGGGGCAGCCACGACTACGGGACGTTCCACTTCCACCTGCTCCCGTACCTGGAGCAGGGGCCGCTGTACGAGCGGTCGCGGTACGCCGGGTTCCACTTCGTCGGGAACAACCGGGTGTACGCGGAGCCGGTGGCCGTGTACGTCTGCCCGGCCGACCCGAGCGCCCCGCCGGACCGCCGGGCCAAGGACGTGGTCGGGAACACCTGGGGGGTGGCGACCTACGCGGCCAACGCCCAGGTCGTCGGCCGGGTGGACGCGGGCGGGACGCTCACCTCCCCGGAGGGGAAGCCCAAGCTGCTGGCCACCTTCCCGGACGGGGCGGCGAACACCCTGCTGCTGACCGAGAAGTACGCCCAGTGCTTCAACAACAGCTACCCGGCCGGGGGGAACTACTGGGGGTACTACTTCACCGGGGCCAACCTCCAGCCGTACCACCCGGGGTGCGCGGTGTCGTGGAACGGGTACAGCATCGGCCCGGCGTCGAAGTTCCTGGTCCGGCCGGCCCCGTACAACGGCGGGTGCGACCCGACGATGGCCTCGTCCCCGCACCCCGGGGGCATCCAGATCGCCCTGGCCGACGGGTCGGTCCGGTTCCTGTCGGCCGGGGTGTCGACCTACACCTGGTGGTATCTGTGTACCCCGGCCGGCGGCGAGGTCCTCCCGCCCGACGCCTACTGACCTAGCCCGGCGAGCGGGGGGCCTGAGCCCCCTGTTCCCGCACCCGGAACAGGGGGCTCACGCCCCCCGCTCGCCCAAACCAGCCATGATCCGGAGGTTCCGCGCATGAGACGCCTCGGGCGGGCGGCCGCCGTCACCCTGGCCGCCGGGTTCGCCTTCGCCCTGTCCGGGTGCGGGGGCGGGACGGCCACCGTCGGCGGGACGGTGACGTACCGCGGCCGGCCGGTCCCCGGCGGGTCGGTCGTCCTGTACTGCGGCGACAAGCAGATCGTCCGCGGGCTGATCGGCCCGGACGGGACGTACAGCATCCCGAACGTCCCCCGCGGGCAGGCGGTGGCGACCGTCCAGACCCACGCCCGGGTGCCGGACGGGCTGCGGTTCAAGCAGACCCTGCCGCCGGTCCGGGACGGCCCGGTCCCGCCCGAGGCCGCCCCCCGCGGGGCCGACAAGGCGATGGCCATCCCGCCCCGGTACGCCCTGCCGGAGGAGTCCGGCCTGGCGGTCGTGGTCGGGCCGGGGCCGATGACCTTCGACATCCCGTTGAGCCCATGAGCCCGACCCCCCTCGGACCCACCCCGACCGCCCCGGATCGACCCGACTCGGCCGCCTGGCGGCTGGCGGCCGGGGCCGCCGGGGTCGGCCTGCTACTGTCCGGGGCGGCGGCCCTGGCCGCGTGGGCGGCCGGGGTCCCGGAGTACGCCCAGTTCGACCCGGCCCTGCCGACCCCCC
>JAIEQN010000516.1 GCA_019747685.1 Gemmataceae bacterium | reverse complement strand
TTCGACTTCGCCGTGTCGATCGTCCCGCTGTGGCACGCCACCATCTTCCCGCCGTTCTTCGTGGCCGGGGCCATCTACTCCGGGTTCGCGATGGTGGTGGCCCTGGCCATCCCGATCCGCAAGTGGTACCACCTGGAAGACTTCTTCACCGACCAGCACCTGGACATCTGCGGGAAGGTGATGCTGGCGACCGGGTTCCTGGTCACCTACGGGTACTTCAGCGAGTTCTGGATGGCGTGGTACAGCCACAGCCTGTACGAGTGGGGGACGACGATCGAGCGGATGTTCGGCCCCTACGGGTGGTCGTACTGGGCCCTGATCTTCTTCAACTGCGCCTTCCCGCTGTCGGTCCTGTGGTCGAAGCGGGTCCGGCGGAGCATGTTCTGGCTGGAGATGTGCTGCATCTCGGCCCTGATCGGGATGTGGTTCGAGCGGTACGTGATCGTCATCACCCTGACCCGCGACCAGTTGATGTCGAGCTGGGGCCGGTACGCCCCGACGTTCTGGGACTACGCGACCATGTTCGGGTCGCTCGGGATGTTCCTGTTCCTGTTCTTCCTGTTCATCCGCTACTTCCCGATGATCTCGATCACCGAGATGCGGGAGCTGTTGCCGCGGAAGCAGGGGGGCGGGGGCGGCCACTCGATCATGGAGAACGCCCCGTGAGTACCACCCTGCCGACCGCCGCCCCGGCCCACGGCCACGGGCCCGACGACGACGCGCCGAAGACCTACGGCTACCTGGCCGAGTTCCCGGACGCCGACGCCCTGATCCGGGCGACCTGGGCGGCCCGGAAGGCCGGGTACACCCGGATGGACACCCACACCCCGTACCCGGTCGGGGAGACGGCCGACGCCCTCGGCTTCCCGAAGAGCGAGATGGGGGTGGTGATGTTCATCGGCGGGCTGACCGGGGCCTGCGCCGGGTTCCTGATGCAGTACTGGGACAACGCCTACGGGTACTCGCTGAACATCGGCGGGCGGCCGTACTTCTCCTGGCCGTCGTTCGTCCCGATCACGTTCGAGATGATGGTGCTGACGGCGTCGCTGTCGGGCCTGTTCGGGCTGATGGCCCTGTGCGGGCTGCCCCGGCTGCACCACCCGCTGTTCAACAGCGACCGGTTCGGCCGGTTCAGCCGGGACCGGTTCTTCCTGTCGGTCGAGGCCGACGACCCGCTGTTCGACCGGGACAAGACGCCGGCCTTCCTGGCCACCCTGAACCCGCTGTCGGTCGAGGAGGTGATGGAATGAGCGGGCAGGAACGCGGAACCCGGAGCGCGGAACGCGGAGTGCGGCGGGCGGCCCAGGCTCTGCTCCTTCTGCCCGCTGCCTGCTGCCTGCTGCCCACTGCCACCGGCTGCCAGCAGAAGATGGCCCAGCAGCCGTACTACCGGCCCTACGAGCCGACCGACTTCTTCCCCGACGGGCGGTCGAACCGGCCGCTCGAGCCGGGCACCGTCCACCGGGCCCAGCGGATCGACTCCGACCCGCTGGCCACCGGGCTGACCCAGGACGAGTGGGGCCGGTTCTGGCACCGCAACGACGACCCGCCGAAGGTCGACGTGGCCGCGGCCACCCCGCCGGAGAACCGGGAGACGGCCTACGGGGCCCCGCGGTACGACCCGCGGCCGGGCCAGCCGCACAGCGGCCCGGCGGTGTTCGCCACCGACTTCCCGTTCCCGATCACCGAGGCCGACCTGCTCCGCGGGTCCGAGCGGTACACCGCCTACTGCGCCGCCTGCCACGGCCCGATGGGCAACGGCAAGGGGAAGATTTGGGAGCGGGGCTACCTGAAGCCGACCTCGTTCCACACCGAAAAGGTCGAGGCCAACGAGCCGGACGACTACGGCAAAATCCCCCGCGGGTACAGCCGCGGGTACTGGAAGTGGGACATCCAGATTCCGCTGCGGGAGGTCCCGGCCGGGTACTACTTCGAGGTCATCACCAAGGGGTACGGGGCGATGGGCGACTACGCCGCCCAGATCAAGCCCGACGACCGGTGGCGGATCATCGCCTACGTCCGGGCCCTCCAGTTCAGCCAGCGGGCGGAGGCGGGGAAGCTGCCGGCCGACGCCAAGAAGGAAGTCACCGCCGGGGGGGGCCACGAGTGAGCACCTTGACCGACCCGACCCCGGCCCCGCCGCCGGCCGACCCCCTGGCCCCGAACTGGGGGCCGACCCGGTCCCTCGTGTCCGTCGTCATGGGGGTCGGGTTCGGGCTGTTCGGCCTGGGCATCGGGCTGCTCCCGGTCACCTCCGAGGGCCCGTCGAACCTGATCCGCGAGGCCCTGGCCGCCTGGATGGTCGGCTGGGTCTACTGGTTCAGCCTGCCGCTCGGGGCGCTGGCCCTGCTGATGATCCACTACCTGGCCAAGTCGTCGTGGGGCCTCCTGCTGCGGCGGCCGTTCGAGGCGGCGGCCAAGACCCTGCCGGTGATGGCGGTGCTGTTCGCCCCGATCGGGGCGGCCGCCTGCCTGCACGACGACCGGTCCCCGTACTGGTGGACCCACCCGGACGCGGCCGAGCACGCGGACCCCACGGCCAACCACGCGGCGGCCAAGGCCGGGGCGGGGGCCGACGACCACGGCGACCCGGCCAAGGACGCCTTCGACGCCACCCGGGAGAAGAAGTTCAAGGCCGCCGAGGAGGCGGTCGACAAGGCCGTCGCCCACGAGATCGAGGAGCAGCGGGAGGGGACCTACGGGTTCCTCTCGACCCCGGTGTTCCTCGGGGTGGCGGTCGTCCTGTTCTGCATCTGGGGCGCGCTCATCTTCTTCCTGACCAAGTGGTCGGACGAGATGGCCCGCGACCCGGCCAAGGTGGACGCGAGCTGGGAGAAGGCCAAGAACCTGTCCGGCCCGGGCCTCATCATCTACGCCATCACCATCACCGTGGCCTCGACCCAGTGGGTGATGTCGCTCCAGCCGGGCTGGTCGAGCACCATGTACCCGGTGATCTTCGCCGTCAACCAGATGCTCACCTGCTTCGCCTTCTGCGTGGCGGTGTTCCTCCTGTTCGTCGGCCGGCCGCCGTTCAAGGACGTGATGCGGCCGAAGTTCCAGCTCGACATGGGCAGCCTGATGCTGGCCCTCACCCTGTTCTGGGCGTACACCTCGTTCTCCCAGACGATGCTGATCTGGATCGGCAACCTGCCGGAGGAGATCCCCTACTACCTGAGGCGGTCGAACAACACCGGGTGGTGGTGGGTGTCGGCGTTCCTGATCTTCTTCCACTTCGCCCTGCCGTTCGTCCTGCTCCTGTTCCGGGACATCAAGCTCCACCCGGTCCGGCTGCGGGTGATGGCCGTCTACCTCTTGGCCGTCATCGCGGTGGACGTGACCTGGTGGATCGAGCCGACCTGGGAGCACTCGTCGCCGATGTTCATCCTGATGAGCGCCGGGGCGATCCTCGGGATCGGCGGCGTCTGGGGGTTGGCCTTCCTGACGTTCCTCAGCCGCCGGCCGCTGTTGCCGGCGAACGAGACGTTCCTCTTGCCGGAGGGGCACCACGATGAGCACCACTAACCCGCACGGGCACGGGCCAGAGCCCGGGGCCGGCCGGGAGTGGCCGGCCGACGTGACCGACCTCAGCCGGCCGGACGACAGCGGCGGGGGCGGCGGGGTCGACCCGTCCGCCGTCCGGGCCGGGCACGAGCCGGACGTGTTCCAGGTCGCCCCGATCCTGAGCATCCCGCTGGCCGTGGTGGTCACCTTCGTGATCGCCTTCGGCGTCGCCACCGCCGTCTTCTTCTTCGTCCTCAAGCCGGACGACGGGCGGTCCGAGGACCCGTTCGCCCACCCGGAGGCGAAGGCCCGCAACGACGCCCCGCTGGACCAGCGGCTGGCCCGGCTCGACCGGGCCGGGGCCGACAGCAACACCCGGTTCCGGGAGCTGGACCAGCCCCGGCTGGAGCCGCTGCGGCTCAAGGAGTACGACGGCCAGGTGACCAGCCGGACGGACCTGCCGGCCGGCAACCAGCCGGAAATCCACCCGGAGGACATCGCCCCCGGCCGTTACCCCGGCCTCCAGAGGGGCGGTTGGGTGGAGCCGGGCAAGGTGGCCCGGCTGCCGATCGGGGAGGCCATCAAGCTGGCCGGGTCGGACAAGGGGCTCAACGGCCAACTCTTCCCGGTCCGCAAGGACCCGTCGCGGCCGGTCCCGTGGCCGGACCGGGCGCAGGAGTCGAACGCCGGCCGGTCCGAGCCGCCGCCGGCCCCGAAGATCGACAGCCCGAAGGGGGCCGAGGCCCCGAAGGCCCCGGACCCGAAGCCGGCCGAAAAGAAGGAGCCGGCTAAGGGGAGCGACGCCCCGCCCCCGCCGAAGGCCCCGGAAAAGAAGTAGCGGCCGGCAGACAAAGACGGGCACGCGGATGACGCGGATCGGAGCGCGGATCACCGCAGATGAAGGACAAGAATATCAATCGGTCTGTATTTGATCCGCGTTCAT
>JAIEQN010000738.1 GCA_019747685.1 Gemmataceae bacterium | reverse complement strand
TCAGCTCCAGCAGCTCGGCGTACTCGGCCGGGGCGCCCGAGCCGCCGGGGCGGGGGTCGGCCGGGTCGGGCGGCGGCCCGTCCCGGTCGGGCGGGGGCGAGGCGTGGTTGGCCCCGACCCCGTACCGGCCGTAGTACCGGCGGACCAGGTCGGACAGGGCCCACCGGATGTTGGTGGCGGCGACCGCCAGGAAGTCGGCGGTGGTCGCCAGGGGGACGGCGGCCAGGGCCCGGTCGAGCCGGACCAGGGCGTCCTGGAGCAGGTCCTCGCTCTCCCCCCACCGGCGGAACCGGGGGTGCCGGTCGAGCAGCCGCCGGGCCATCTCCAGGAGCCGGCCGCGGGACAGCCGGACCAGCTCGGCCCGTGCGGCCGGGTCGCCGGCGGCGAGCCGGTCGAGGCACGCCTGGCGGGGCGTGGTGAGCAGGGCGACGGACATCGGCGCGAGTCCCGGCGGGGCGGAGTCGCGGGTGAGTGTACCCGCCGGAACGGACGGGTGCAAGAAGGTTGTCCGGTTTTCGGGGGGTTCGCCGGGGGCGGTACCCGGGCGAGCGGGGGGCGTGGGGCCCCCGGTGCGATCACCACCGGGGGCCACGCCCCCCGCTCGCCAACGACGGTCACCCGGTGAACGGGTTGAAGATCCGGGAGAACTCGAACGGCGTCTGGAGGATGCTGCTGCTGTGCAGGTCGACGTAGTCGATCGCCCCGGCGTCGTTCTGCCGGTCCCGGTTGAGCGACCAGAAGGACAACAGCCCGATCCCCCGCCCGGTCGCCCAGGCGGCTACCTCCCGGGCCTCCTGCTGGTCGAAGATTTCCGTCTGGATGTCGTTCATCCCGATCATCGGGGTGAGCCCGACCATCGCCCACCGCCGGGCCTCCGGGATGCCCGTCCCCCAGACCGCGGTGATCTGGGCGAACAGGCTCTCCCCGGCCTGGATGGCGTAGTCCCCCATCCGGCCCTCCGGGTTCGGGGCCGCCGAGTCCCCGTAGTCCATCGCCATCCCGTTCACCACCCCGACCGCCACCCCGTACCGCTTGGCCGACTCCAGCACGTACACCCCGTCCGGGGTCAGCCCGGTCGGCAGCACCGGCAGGGTGTACCGGACGTCCAGCTCCCGCCCGGCCCCGGCCGCCTCGACCTGGAGGTTGGCGATCGCCCGGTTCCGCCGATCGACCGACGGCCGGTCCGCGGTCGCCGCCCCCTCCACGTCGAAGTCGATGTGGGTCAGCCCGTAGGCCGTGATGACCGACCGGTAGGCGGCCGTCAGGTCCGCCACGCTGGTGATGACCTCGGCCAGCTCCCGCCCGGCCGCCCCGCCGAACGACACGGCCACGTCGCCCCCGAGGCCCCGCAGGGCGGCCACGTTCCCCCGCATCGTCGTGTCGAACGCCGTCCCGGTGACGGCGTACTCGGCGAACCCGCCCCAGGCCGGGCGGTTCGACGGGTCGGCGGTGATGAACGCCAGGGTGAAGTACCGGAGCCCCTGGTTCCGGGCCACCGCCACGAAGTCGAACGTCGGCCACAGGGTCGCATCCACGTAGGGGGCGAACACCCGGCCCGGCCACGCCGCCGCGGCCGACTCGGCCACGGTCAGCGTCACCGTCCCGGTGGCGCTCCCGCCCCGGCCGTCGGAGACGGTGTAGGTGAACGAGTCCGGCCCGGTGTACCCGGCGGCCGGGGTGTACGTCACCGTCCCGTCGGCGTTCCGGACCGCCGTCCCGTGGGCCGGGGTGCTCACCGCCGTGACGCTCAGCGGGTCGCCGTCGGGGTCGGAGTCGTTGGCCAAGACGGCGACCGCGACCGCCTGGCCCGGGGCGGTCCGGGCGGTGTCGTTGACGGCCACCGGCGGGCGGTTGGCCGGGGCCGGGTCGTCGTTGCGGATGGTCCCGGTCCCGGCCCGGGCGACCGTCGCCCCGACCGGGGCCGACAGGTTCAGGGCGAACGTCTCGTCCGGCTCGTAGGTCCGGTCGCCGCGGACGGTCACGGTCACCGTCTTGCTGGTCTGGCCGGCCGAGAACGTCAGGGTGCCGGTGGCGGCGGTATAGTCCGACCCGGCCCGGGCGGTCCCGTCGGCGGTGGCGTACCGGACGGTGACCGGCCCGGACGCGGCGGCCGACAGGGTGACGGTGAACCGGGCGGCCACGGTCCGGCTGTTCCCCTCGGTCACGGTCACGTCGGACACGGACAGCGTCGGCAGGGCGGGGCCGCTGCCGATCGAGACGCCGTTGAGGGCGAAGTCCGACGCCGGGGGCGGGGCGGTCGCCCCGCGGGAGGCGACGAACCCGAACTGGGCCGACCCGTTGGCCGGGATGACGGCGTTCCACCCGGCGTTGGTGACGGTGTACCGGTCGCCGACGTGCGAGACCTGCACGGCGTCCCAGAGGGAGGTGATGGGGGCCGCGAGGGTGAAGGCGAGGCGGTCGAAGTTGACGGGGGTGGGGTCGGAGTTGCTGAGCCGGACGGTGGCCTGGAAGCCGGTGCCCCAGTCCTCGGTGACGGCGTAGGTGGCGGTGACGGCCGGGGTGTCGCGGGTCTCGAGGGGGTCGAGGGCCAGGCGCGTGCGGGGCCGGCCCGCCGGTCGGCGGGTCGCGCGAGACGGGTGCATCGGACGGGTCTCCGTTCGGGCGATGACGTGGCGGCGGCGGGCCGTCCCGCGCGAGTGCGGGGCGGTGTAACCCGCCGGGACCGAGGGGCGACGTGGGCCGGCCGTTGGGCGGACGTGGGCGCGAGTGACCGGCGCCCGACCGATCGGTCGGGCGGTCCGCGGTACGACAGTACCGGTGACGTACTACTCCCTACGATCCGGCCCGGGCAACGGATTGCCCACCGGGCCGGATTTTCCGATTACGCCGGGGCGTGAAACGGGACCGCGGCCGCCGGGGCACCCCGGCGGCCGCGGTCCCGGGTGAGGGAATAGCCCGCTCCGGCCTTACGGCCGGGCCGGTAGCGCCGTCGGCGGCATCAGCACCCCCGCGGCCGGGGCCGGGGCGGTGGCCCCGCTCATCACGTCCAGCACCGCCTTCAGCCCCTCGACCTGCTTCGCCACCTCCGGCCGGGTGTCGGCCCGGAACAGGGCGTTCGACCGGGCGTCCGGCCGGACCACCGCCCCGTCCAGGGCCACCCCGGCGAACAGCCCCCGGCTCCGCGAGTACGACACGATCTCGGCCTCCAGCTTGGCGTCGGTGGCGGCCATCGCCCGCCGGCCGACCGGCCCGGCCGCCACCCCGGCGTCCGCCCCGAGGGTCAGCTTCCCCTTCCCGTCCAGCAGCCGGTCCAGGCTCTTGCGATCGCGGAACACCAGGACCACGTCGGTCGCCTCGACCCCGGCCTGGAACCCGACCCCGCCGCCGCCGAGGTTGACGAACACCGGGTCGGCCCACGCCCCGTTCTCGGTCCGGGCCAGGACCAGCCCGTGCCCGCCCTGCCCGGCGACCACGAACCCGGCCTTCACCACCCGGGGGATGACGGCCACCCCGTGGGCGTCGGCGAGCAGGGACGGGGGGATACCCTTCTCCGGGATGCGGGACAGGTCGGCGAGGACGGCGGTGGCGTCGGCCAGGGTCTCGGTCGGGGCCGGGGCGAGCCGGTCCCGCAGCCGCTCGCGGGGCGGCTCCCGCATCATCAGCCCGGGGGGCTGGGCGAGGGCCGGGCCGGCGGCGATCAGGGCGAGGGTGAGAAGCCCGTATCGGGTCATGTGCGGTCCTCGTTCGGGTTCGGGGCGGAGCACCCTCCGCCGTCGGGTACGAACGCAACCGCCGGGCCGGGCCGACGGGTTTCGGCCCCGCTATCACCGAAAGTTGCCCGCCGGTTGGGAGGGTTGGAGGGGATGCGAGGGCGGGGTGGTAAGCCGGGGGGTCGAGGGCGGTCACCGCCGGTGGCTCGGCCGGTCCGGTGGTCAGTCCCACCAAACCGAGATCAGCCCACAGTCATCGCCCCCGCCGCCCAAAGCCCGGTCAATTTCTTCGGAATCCTCGTAGACACGCACCGCTCCGCCCCACCTGTCCGCGGCGGCGACCCGAGCCAGTTCCCGGGCGGTAGCCCTCGTCGGTGTCAGCACGAACAGCGTGTCCACGTTCCAGGTGTCACCGTCCATGTCCCGGAGCTTGATGAGGCCGCTCGTCAACAGCCGGCCCGGTCGGGCGTGAGCCGGTAGCCCCGGCCGGTCGAGCAGAGCCGCCCGCCACAGGCCGCGGTGTCGTATCAGGGTCGAGTACACCCGCTCGCCGTCGAAGGTGTTGAACTTCGTCCGGCGGATGAGTTCGAGTTGGATGTCCTGGACCGTCGCGTCCCGAAGCCCCGGCACCACGCTCATAACAACACGCCTCGGGGACCGCCGGGGATCGGGCCGCCAGTCGGTCACGGCCGGGACATGCCGACGAAGGAGCCGTCGTTCTCCCGGGCCAGGGCCCACAGGAAGGCCCCCACGTCCGGGCTCTCGTAGAAGA
>JAIEQN010000159.1 GCA_019747685.1 Gemmataceae bacterium | reverse complement strand
GGGTTCGCCGACCTGGCGGTGGCGGCCGGGTTCGGGGGCGGCCCGCGGGTCGCCCTGTGGGACGGGAAGGCCCTGGCGAACGTCGAGTTCCGGACCCTGACCAACGACTTCTTCGTGTTCGACACCAACCTCCGCAACGGGGTGTACGTCGGGATCGGGGACGTGGACGGGGACGGGTTCGGGGACGTGGTGGCCGGGGCCGGGCCGGGCGGCGGGCCGCGGGTCCTGACGGTCAGCGGTCGGACGCTGCTGACGGGCGGGCCGACGGCGGCCCTCGCCGCCCCGGTGACCAACTTCTTCGCCGGGAACGTGACCAACCGGGGCGGCATCCGGGTGGCCGTCGAGAACCTCGACGGCGACCTCAAGGCCGACCTGGTGGTCGGGGACGGGGACGGGGCCGGCAGCCACGTCACCGCCTACCTGGGCAAGTCGTTCGTCAACGGCATCGCCCCCGAGTTCTTCGGGCTCGACGCCTACCCCGGGTTCTTCGGCGGGGTGTTCGTCGGCTGATCCGGCGGGCACCGGCAGGAATGCCGGTGCCCCGATACCGCAGCACGGGCCGGGAGGCCTGTGCCACCAGAAGAGCTCTTCTGGTGGCACAGGCCTCCCGGCCCGTGCCATCTCACTTCGTCGCCAGCCTGTACGCCGCCGCCCACTCGCCGTTGCGGATGTACAGCCGGCCGTGGGCCACGACCGGGTGGTTCCACGTCTTCCCGGGCAAGGTCGGGAACTGGGCCAGCTCCTCGTGGCCGTCCGGGGTGGCCCGGACCAGGGCCACCCGGTCGAACTCGGCCTGGACGAGCAGCACGCCCGGGTCGGCCAGCAAGAGCACCTGGCCGTGCTTGTACCCGCCGTGCTGCCACAGCCTCTCGCCGGTCTCCAGGTCGATGCACGCGAGCCGGGCGTCGTCGAACCCGTAGGCGTGGCCGCCGTGGACGACGCCGTCGTTGTAGTACGGCTTGAGGTCCCGGCTGGTCCACACCGGCCGCACGTCCCAGCCGTCGGGGTTCTTCGTCACCCGCAGCCGGCGGGTGCCCTGCTGCGGGCCGACCCCGGTGAAGACGAGCAGGTCGGTGTCGGACAGGATCGCGGGCTGGGTGACCCGGTTCATCCCGGCGACGTGCCACTTGTGTTCCCACAGGACCCGGCCGTCGGCGGGGTTGAACGACTCGACCCCGTAGTCGCTGACCATCAGTGCCTGGGGCACCCCGCCGAGGGCGGCCGGGTGGGCCGAGCTGTACCCGTGGGCGGCGTTCCCGGCGGCCCAGGCGAGCACCCCGGTATCGACCCGGTAGGCGGCCGTCCCCTTCCCGCCCGGCCCGCCGGCGTAGACGATCACAACCCCGTCGGTCACCAGCGGCGACGAGGCGTAGCCCCACTGCGACACCTTCCCGCCGACCGCCGGGTCGGTCACGTCGGCCGTCCAAACCGGTTTGCCCGTGGCGGCGTCGAGGCAGACGAGTTTGCCGGTCGCCCCCTGGGCGTAGACCCGGCCGCCGTGGACGGTCGGGGTGGCCCGCGGCCCGACCCCGCCCAGGGCCTCCGCGAACCGCCCGGGCTGCCGGTGCTCCCAGACCTCGGCCCCGGTGTCGGCGGCGTAACAAACGACCGCCTCGTCCGGGCCGCGCTGCTCCTGGGTGAACAGCCGGTCGCCGACGGCCGCGAACGACCCCCACCCCGGCCCGACCCGGTGCTTCCAGACCAGCTCCGGCGGGTTGGTCGTCCAGTCGGTGTCGATGGTCACCCCGGTCAGCCGGCCGTCCCGGTTCGGGCCGCGGAACCCCGGCCAGTCGCCCGGGCCGACCACGACCGGCTTGGCGGTGGCCGGCGGTCCGTCCCGGTCTCCCCCGCGTTCCGCCAAAAACCGATCCTCGGCGGTCGGCTGCCACCGCCAACTGACGGCGGGGATCAGGTCGCCGTCGGCCCCGTCGAACCGGAGCAACCCGATGACGGCCCAGCCGCCGAGCAGCACGGCCGCCAGCCCGACCCGGCGGGCGGGCGCGGCCAGTCCCGGGGTGGCGGCCAGCCACACCACCCAGGCCGCCGACACCGCTCCGAGGGCGAACGGGATGGCGATGGGGGCCGTTCGGAAGACGGTCGCGGCCAGGACGACCGCCGGAACCAGGAACAGGACCGGGTAGAGCCAGCGGTCGCGGCCGCGGACCCGGGCGGCGAACGTCCACCAGCCGACCAGGGCCAGGGCCCCGAGGGCCGGCCCGCCGAACAGCCCGCCGAAGTGGAGCATAGTGTTCGGCACGACCAGCGGCGGGACGACGACCAGGGCGGCGACGGCCAGGACGATCAGGACGCCCGGCCAGACCCGGACCGGCCACCGGCCGTCGGCCGCCGGGATGTCAGTATCGGACAAGCTCACGGCCATCGGCGACCTCCGCGGGTGTTCCGGACCGGCTTCCAACCGGCGTATCATCGCCCCGAGACGGTGGTAACATAGGGGTGACACCGGCCTTCATCGGGGGATGACCGATGCCGCTGCACGACTGGACTGAACGGGAGGGGTTCGAGGGGTTGCACACGTTCTGGATGACTGAACTCATCCGCGCCATCCGGCCCGAACTCCCGCCCGGCTACCGGGCGGTGATCGGGACCACCCCGGTCGGTCTGGTCGAACTAGAATCGGTGAAGCCGGACGTTTCGGTCCGGAACGGGACCGGCCACCCCCCGCGGCGCCCGCCAGCCACCGTCCCGGCCCCGGACGTGGAAGTCGCCGTGGCCGTGCTGGAGGAGGACCCGACCGTCCAGGTCGTGAAGAGCGGGCGGCTGGTCGCCGCGATCGAACTGATTTCGCCACGGAACAAGGACCGGCCGGCGGCGCGGCAGAAGTACGCCGGGCGGTACGCGGGCTACCTCCACGGGGGCGTCCATCTGTTGCTGGTCGATGTCCACCGCCGACCGGTCGGCTTCTCGTTCGCCCAGGCCGTCAGTGCCGAGCTGGGCGAGGCGCTACCGGCCGCCCCCGCCCCGTCCGTGGTCAGTTACCGGGTCGGCCCGGCAGCCGCCTTCGGCGGACGACTGCTCGATGTCTGGCACCGACCGTTGGTCGTGGGTGAGGCATTGCCGGAGATGCCGCTCCCACTCACCTACGACGACGCGGTCATGGTCGACCTCGAAGGGACGTACTCCCGGGCCGCCCACGACGCCTACGTCGAGTAGCCGGCCGGTCAGCGGCCCTCGCCCAGCCACCCCAGGGCGT
This sequence comes from Gemmataceae bacterium, assembly GCA_019747685.1. Taxonomy (GTDB): domain Bacteria; phylum Planctomycetota; class Planctomycetia; order Gemmatales; family Gemmataceae; genus Urbifossiella. The sequence goes on along the minus strand of JAIEQN010000159.1, from coordinate 1,209 downwards.
CCCGGGCGACCGATCGGCCGGCGAACACCAGCCCACCGGCCCGAGGGTCGGAGAACGCCAGGGCCGACCGGAACGCCGCCCGGGCCGCCCCCACGTCGCCCGCCTCCAGGGCCACCAGCCCCCGCAAGGTGGCGCTGTCCCCGTGGTGGGCCAGCCCCCCGGACACCTGCTCCAGCTCCTGCTCGAACATCATCCGGGCCATCACCCGCCGGGCCACGTGCGGCACCCCGGTCCCGCCCGGCAGGTCGTCCAGCAGCGCCCGGCCGATCGAGTACGTCACCACGTCCGCCACCTGGGCCGGCTTCGGCGGCCCGTCTTGCAGCCCGGCCAGCTCGACCAGCTCGGCGTCGGCCGCCGCGTACTCCCCCGCCGCCACCAGGGCCTGGGTCCGCAGCCAGTGGTAGTTCACCTCCCCGAGCAGCGGCAGCAGGTCGGCCCCGACCTTGTCCACGATCTCGTCCGGCTGGCCGGTCCGCAGCCACAGGTCGAGTTGCAGCCGGGCCCCGTCCTCCCCGAACGCCGCGATGTCCGACCCGAGCAGGATGGCCAGGGCCTTCCCCCCCAGCCCGCGGCGGGAGGCGTTCTCGGCCCGGATGGCGACCGACGTGCGGGCCGACTCGGCCTCCCACTCCTGCGCCTGCCGCGCCACCCGCTCGTCCAGGCCCGCCACCTCCCGGTCCAGGGCCTCGCGGGCCTCGGGGGTGAGCCGGCCGGCCCGGACCGCCAGGTCCCGGTATGCCCGCAGGTGGTCGGCCGCCAGGTCGAGGCAGGCGAACGCCGGCAGTTGGTACAGCCGGGCCAGCTCCCGGCGGGCCGTCGGCAGGTCCGGCCGCAGGGCCGCCGCCCGGGCGAACGCGGCCAGCGCCTCGACCTCCCGCAGCCGGCCGAGCTGCGGCAGCCGGGCCGCCCACACCCGCTCCCGGGTCTGGACCAGCAGGGCCAGGTACGCCTCGCCCAGCGACAGGTACGCGGCCGCGTCGGTCGGGTCGGCGGCGGTCGCCCGCCGGGCCGCCCGGATGGCCGCGTACAGCACCCCGGGCGGGACGTCGTCCCGGGTCACCTCGAACCCCTGCCGCAAGGTCAACCCGGCCACCCCGATCGGCGGGGGCTCGCCGCCCGGCCCCTCGGCCTCGACCGGCGGCCGGACCAGGGCCAGCCGGAGGGCGGCGTCGGCCAGCCCGTTCGGCCCGGCCCACCCGCCGCCCGCCG
>JAIEQN010000789.1 GCA_019747685.1 Gemmataceae bacterium | reverse complement strand
CTGGCCGCCCCCGGGCCGCACCGGGAGGAGCTGGACGCCCGCGGGCCGACCGGCCGGAGCCTGGCGGTGTACGTCTCCCGGTTCGCCGGCCCGGGGGCGGCCGGGGCGGTGGTCGTCGTCCAGGACACCACCGAGCTGCGGCGGCTGGAGCGGGTCCGGCAGGAGTTCGTGGCCAACGTGTCGCACGAGCTGAAGACCCCGCTGGCGGTCATCAAGTCGGCGGTCGAGGCGCTCGGGGACGGGGCGGCCGACGACCCGCCGGCCCGGGACCAGTTCCTCGGGATCGTCACCCGGGAGGCGGACCGGCTGGACGCCCTGATCCACGACCTGCTCAGCCTGGCCCGGCTGGACGCCGGGGAGCTGGGGCTGGAGCTGCGGCCGGTGCCGCTGGACAAGGCCATCCAGGACTGCCTCGGGCGGCACCAGCCGCGGGCCGAGGCCAAGACCCTGACCCTGGTGGAGAAGCCGCCGGCGGCCGGCCCGCCGGGGGTGGCGGCCCTGGCCGACCCGGACGCCCTGCGGCAGGTGCTGGACAACCTGGTCGACAACGCCATCAAGTACACCCCGAACGGCGGGCGGGTCACCGTCCGGTGGGCGGCCGAGGGGGAGGCCGTGGCGGTCGAGGTGTCCGACACCGGGGTCGGCATCCCGCCGGCCGACCAGGCCCGCATCTTCGAGCGGTTCTACCGGGCGGACAAGGCCCGCAGCCGGGAGGTCGGCGGGACCGGGCTGGGGCTGGCGATCGTCAAGCACCTGGTCCAGGCGATGCGGGGGTCGGTCCGGGTGGCCAGCGAGGAGGGGAAGGGGACGACGTTCCGGGTCACGCTGCCGCGAGCGCTTTGACACCCGGGCCGTTGGCCCGGGCTCTGTTGACGCGGGCCTTCAGCCCGCCGGCACTGGCTTTCCGGCCTGAAGGGCCGGGTCAGCATAGCCCAGGCCGAAGGCCTGGGTCGGGGGTCGGCCGGGCGACGAGGACCGGTCGCGCCGGTTCTGCGGCGTGACCCGGGCGGCCGGACGGCCCGGACATCCGCCACGGCCTGCCCATCTTCCCCGGCCGGCGGTATCATCGGGGGGGTCCGGCCCGCGCCGCCCCGGGGTCCGCCGTGATCCGGTTCCGCTGCCCGACCTGCGACCGCGGGTACGTCCTGGCCGACGCCCTGGCCGGGCTGCCGCTCCTGTGCAAGGGGTGCGGCCAGCGACTCACCCCCCCGCCCCCCGAGCCCGACCCGGAGCCGGAACCACCGCCGGCGAGGAAGGCCGCCGCGGCGAGCGGGGGGCGTCAGCCCCCTGATGGGCGGAATCATCAGGGGGCTGACGCCCCCCGCTCGCCCACGACCGCGAACCCGCCGGACGACCTCTTTACCCCCCCCCTGGCGGAGGAGATCGGCGAGCCCGGCTCGCCGGGCGGGGGGGTGGGTCCGACGGCCGGAACGCCATTACACCCCCCCACCCGCCGCGGTCTTGCGGACCGCGGCGACCTCCCCCGCCGGGGGGGAGGTGAAGACCGGGTCGTCCCGAAGTCCGCGACGCCCGGTCCGGCACCAACGCCAACCGGCGGCCGCCGGCTGGTCGGCCTGGTGGTCGACGCGGCGGTGTTCCTGATCCTGCTGGCGGCCGGGGTGCTGGCCGGGGAGGCGGTCGCCGGGAAGCCGACCCGGCAGGTGCTGGCCGACGCCGAGGCGGCCCCGAACTTCCCGCCGACCGACCTGCTCCTGTGGGCGGCCGGCCCGGTGGTGTTCGGGCTGGCCTACCTCTGGCTCGGCACCCGGGGCTGGACGGTCGGCGGGTGGCTCCGGCGGCGGGCCGGGGCGTGACCTCCTCCGGGGTCGTCACCCGGCCGGGAAGCCGAGCCCGTCGGTCGTGATGACCTTCTTCCGGACGATCTGGAGGGCTGACAAGGCCGGCGCGGCGCCGCCCATCCCGGGGATGTACACCTGGTCGACGTCCGGCCACCCGGCCAAAGTGACCCGGGCCCCGTTGGGGAGTCGGTCGTTGTACTGGGTCACGGCCTTCCCCGCGTAGACGCCGAGGGCGTCCACCAGCCGGGCCTTGACCGACACGTCCATCAGGCTCCACGACGGCTGGACCGCCCCGGCCATCCGGCCGACCGTCCCGAGGCCGAGCTTGCCGGCCTGGTACCGTTGGAGGATGAGCCGGTAGTCGGGCTCCCGGAACCACCACGCCCCGAGGGCCCACAGGTGGGACGGGATCGGCTCTCCGGTCCGGGGGTTCTTGGTGCTGGCGAACCGGAACAGGGCTTCCCCGGCCGGGAGCGTCACCACCGTCGGCCGGCGGATGCCGGCGGCGGCCCGGCCGAACTCGAGTTTCGTCGCTTCCAGGTCGGCGTTGACGGCCATCGGCTGCCTCCCCCGGCGGCCGGGCGGGCCGCGGTGCCGCGGCCCGCCCGGCCGGTCAGTGCCGGAACAGGAACTCCCGGGTGTTGATAACGGCCCAGAGCACGTCCTCCCAGGCCTTCCGCTTGTCCGCCCCCTTGGCGACGTGGCCCAGGGCCAGCTTCTTCTCCTCGTCGGTCGGCGGCCGGGACAGGGCCGCGTAGTACACGTCGGTCAGCACCTCGTCGTCCGACAGCTTCCCGCCCAAGAGCTTGCCGAGCCGGTTCTGGGGGTTACGAATCTTCTCGTTCACCGTCGGCCCGTTAATGAGCTGCAGGGCCTGGGCCAGGTTGCCGTCGCTCTCCCGCTCGCACTCGCAGGCCAGTTCCCGGGCCGGCTGGCCGAACGTCTTCAGGAATGGGTGGTTCACCTCGCCGTCGGGCAACTGCACCGCCCGGGTCCCGGCCGGCAGCCCGGCGAACTTCTCCGGCACCGCCGTCACGTCACAGAGGGCGTCCAGCAACTGCTCGGCGGTCAGCAGCTTGGTGACCGCGTGCGAGAAGTACTTGCCGTCGTCCTTGTTCGTCTCGGTCGGCTGGGCCGAAAGCTGATAGGTCCGCGACTTCATGACGACCCGGACCAGGTACTTCAGGTCGAACCCGTTGGCCGCGAAGTCCTTCGCCAGGGCGTCGAGCAGCTCGTCATTCGCGGCCGGGTTCGACTCGCGGAAGTCGTCCACCGGGTCGACGATCCCCCGGCCCATGAGGTGGAACCAGACCCGGTTGGCGACCGACTTGGCGAAGAACGGGTTGTCGGGCTTGGTCAGCCAGGCGGCCAGCGCCTCCCGGCGGTCGTCGCCCGGCTTCACCTCGGCGTCGCCCAGCCCGATGTACCGCGGTTTCATCGACTTGCCGGTCCGCGGCTGGCTGACCTCCCCGTCCCGGGCGGCGAAGACGACCTCGGCCGCGGCCGCCGCCGGGCCGGCCGGCTTGCCGGCCGCCGGGTCGGGCTTCTGCCGGACCCGGGCGAACCACGCCGCCATCCCGTAGTAGTCGTCCTGGGTCCACTTCTCGAACGGGTGGTTGTGGCACTTGGCGCACTGCATCCGCACGCCCAGGAACAGTTGGGCCGTCGTCTCGGCCAGGCTCTGCGGGTCCTTGGCGATCCGGTAGTAGTTGGCCGGCGGGTTGCTGTAGGTGTTGCCGCTGGCCGTCAGCAGCTCGCGGACGATCTGGTCGATCGGCGTGTTCTTCTGGAAGTGGCCCCGCAGCCAGACCTGGAACCCGTAGGACCCCTTCTTCTGGATCGTCTTCTGGCTGCTGCGGAGGACGTCCGCCCACTTGAGCGCCCAGAAGTCGGCGAACTCCGGCAGGTTCACCAGCCGGTCGATGAGGGTTTCCCGCTTGCCCGGGCTCTTCTCGGCCAGGAAGGCTTCGACCTCGGCCCGGGTGGGCAGCCGGCCGACGCAATCCAGGTACGCCCGGCGGACGAACTCGTCGTCGGTGCAGAGGCCGGACGGCTCGATGCTCATCTGCTTGAGCTTGGCGAAGACGTGGGTGTCGACGTAGTTCCTCTCCGGCGGGGCCGTCCAGACGAACCCCTCGCGGGGTTCGAGGTACGTCACCCGGACGGCCACCATTTCTTCGAGGTAGCGGCACAGGACGGCGACCTCGCCCGGCCGCTTGAACTCGACCAGCCCGTTCGGCGACACGTCGGCGACGGCCGGGTCGCTGGTGCTGAAGTTGGTCAGCCGGGTGACATCGCGGGTCTTGCCGTCGGCGAAGGTGACGTTGACCGCCAGTTGCTGCCACTTCGCCGGGGCCTGGTGGACCCGGCCGGCGGGCGTGACCTCGGCCTTCTTCACCGCCGGCAGGTCGGCCGGGTCGTCCTTCGTCCCCTCGCCGAGCCAGGCGGACATCATCTCGCCGGGTAAGCTCGTGAGGCCGAACCGCTGGCCGCCCTCGTGGGGCACCGCCCCGACGCCCTTGAGCAGCATCAGGCTGGCCCGGGGGTCGTGCTTGTCCACCCGCCGGCCGAACTGCTCGCGGGTCAGTTGCAGGAAGTCGGCGG
>JAIEQN010001185.1 GCA_019747685.1 Gemmataceae bacterium | reverse complement strand
GTCAGGTCCGTCGGGTAGGGCTTCCTGCTCATCACGACAGGCTATCGCCGACCCCATTTTGGACAAGCTCTAAGACCCAGGGCTTCGCCCTGGGCTATGTTGACCCGGCCCTTCAGGCCGGGGGGTCGTTGCCGGCGGGCTGAAGGCCCGCGACAACATAGCCCAGGGCGAAGCCCTGGGGGTGAACAGTGTCCCTCCCCCGCTCGTCCGGCGTCCTCCTCCACCCGACCGGCCTGCCCGGGCCGTTCGGCGTCGGCGACCTCGGCCCGGCCGGGTTCGCCTGGGTCGAGACCCTCGCCCGGGCCGGCCAGGGGTGGTGGCAGGTGCTGCCGGTCGGCCCGACCGGGTACGGGGATTCGCCGTACCAGTCCCCGTCCACCTTCGCCGGGAATCTCAACCTCCTCAGCCCGGAACTGCTGGGGCGGGACGGGCTGGCGTCGGCCGCCGACGTGGCCGCGTGCGAACTCCCGGCTTCGGACCAAGCCGACTACGAGGTGGTCATCCCGGCCAAGCGGCGGCTCGTCCGGGCGGCCTGGGACCGGTTCCGGGCCGGCGGGCCGGCCACGTTCCAAGCGGAGTTCCGACAGTTCCGGTCCGAGCGGGCGAATTGGCTCGACGAGTACGCCCTGTTCGCGGCGGTCAAGGACGCCCACGGGCAGAAGCCGTGGTGGGAGTGGCCGGCCCCGCTGGCGGCCCACGACGACCACGCCCTCCGGGCCGCCGCGGACGAGCTGGCCGACCAGATCGACGCCCACCGGTTCGGCCAGTTCCTGTTCTTCCGCCAGTGGGCGGCCCTGCGGGAGTACGCCCGGGGCCGCGGCGTCAAGATCATCGGCGACCTGCCGATCTACGTCGCCCACGACTCGGCCGACGTGTGGGCCAACCCCGGGCTGTTCGCCCTCGACCCCACCCGCACCCCGACGGCCGTGGCCGGGGTGCCGCCGGACTACTTCAGCACAACCGGGCAGTTGTGGGGAAACCCGGTGTACGCCTGGGACGCCCACCGGCGGACGGGCTTCGCCTGGTGGGTGGAGCGGATGCGGGCCGCCCTGACCCTGTTCGACCTCGTCCGGCTCGACCACTTCCGCGGGCTGGAGGCGTACTGGGCCGTGCCCTACGGCGACCCGACGGCGGCCGGCGGGCGGTGGGAGCCGGGGCCGGGGGCGGAACTCCTGGCCGCCGTCCGGGACCGGCTGGGCGAGGTCCCGATCATCGCCGAGGATTTGGGGTTCATTACCCCGGGGGTCGAAGTCCTGCGGACCGGGTTCGGGCTGCCCGGGATGCGGATCCTCCAGTTCGCCTTCGGCGGGGCGGTCGAACTCCGGTTCCGGCCGCACCGGTTCGACCGGAACACCGTCGCTTACACCGGCACCCACGACAACGACACCACCGCCGGGTGGGCTGCCAAGCTGACGCCCGAGGAGCGGGCGGACTTCGTCCGGTACGCCCCGGAGGCGGCGGCCGATCCGGTGCGGACGCTGATCCGGCTCGGCTGGGCGTCGGTCGCCGACCTGGTGCTGGCCCCGGTACAGGACTTCCTCGGGCTGCGGTCGGAGGCCCGGTTCAACACCCCGGGCACGCTGAGCGGGAACTGGCGGTGGCGGGCCTCCGCCGGGCAGTTGGCGGCCGGCGCCTGGGTCGAGTTCCTGCGGGAGATCACCACCACTTACGAGCGGGGCACCTCGTAGGGCACGCGCCGCGTGCCGGGCCGGTCCCGCGGCACGCGGCGCGTGCCCTACTTCACCCGGTACACGGTGTAAGCCTCGTCCTCGTACTCCGGCTCCAGGTAACTCCCCCGGACCGACCGGTCCCGGGGGACGAGGACGTGGGTAATGCCGGCCGACCGGAGATCGTCCCGCAGCCCCGGCCGGTCCCAGTCCGGGTCGGCGTACCACCCCTCCACCCGCCGCACCCGACGGAGCCACTCTAGCACCTCGGCATCCCCGTAGGGCACCGACTTGAAGTCCACGTAGATCGACTTACCGGTCGCTAGCCGGAATTGTTGAAGGTCGATCGGGATGAGGTTCGACCCGGGCTTCGGCCGGGGCGGCGGGGTGAAGCTGGTGGACGCCGCCCCACGGCACGACCCGACCGCCGGGACGGCCGCCGGGATCAGGTATACCTCGTCCGGCTCGGCGGTCTCCTTCACCCACTCCAAGAGCGGCCGCTCCTCCTCGTTCACCCGGTAGCCGAGGCCGAGGGCCATCACCGCGACCCCGCCGGCGACCAGACCGGCGATGACGACCCCAGAGGCCCACCCGGCGGCCCTGGCCGGCGGCAGCCGTGCGACCACCTTCGCGGCCAGGATGGCGGTGGCGACCGGCACCAGTACGGCCGACACCCGCCACGGGAAGACCAGGGCCAGGGCGTGATCGCCGGTCGCCACCTGCACGAGCGTGAGGATCGTCCCGCCGGCCGCTCCGACCGCCAGCGGCACCGCCAGCCGGGACCGCCGCACCGCCAGGATGGCGAGGACGACCCAGCCGCACTGGACGGCGGCGACCGCGTCGAACCACCGGGCCGGGGCCGCGTGGTGGGGGATGCGGACCTCGGCCAGCACCCGCCGGGACTCGGCGTACTCGCCCCCGCCCGACGGCGGGAACGTGACGAGGGCGTAGGCGACCATCGGGGCGGCGACGGCCAACGCCGCCAGGGCGGTTCCCGCCGCCCGCCGCCGGCTCCCGGGGTAGGTGGCCGCGACGTAGCCGACGGTCAGCAGCGCCGCGGGCAGGAGGTAGGTCGCGTGGATCAGCCCGGCGGCCCCGGCCGCCGCCCCCGCCAGGACCGGCCGGCCGTTGGCGAACGCCGCCAGCGAGACGACCAGCAACACCCCGAACGCCGACGGCTGGAGGCCCGGCCCGAGGACGTACTGCCCGGCCACCCCGACCTGGAAGTACCACGGGTAATCGACCCCGGTGAGCTGCACCGACAGCCACCGCAGGACGCCGGCGTGGGCGGCGGTGAACAGGGCGGCGAAGGCGAGCAAGGGTATTGGCGAGCGGGGGGCGTCAGCCCCGTGTCCCGCGGACCCGAACAGGGGGCTGACGCCCCCCGCTCGCCCGGCGGACACCAGCCACCACGCGGCCAGGAAGTACCCCATCAACAGCACGAAGTACCCGGCCTGCAACGGCCACAGCCCGCCGGCTTGGTAGGCCAGCCCGACCCCGACCGAGAACAGCGGCGTCGGGTCCTCGGTGTTGGCCAGCCAGTCGGCCGAGAGGTGCCCGTACCCGGCCGCCGCGAGGCCGTGGAGCAGGTACTGGTTCTGGTTCGAGTAGAAAAGCGGGGCCTGGGTATGGGCGGCGGCGAAGGCGGCCGCGAGAATCAGCAGCAACACCGGGCGGCGGGGCGGGAAGGACATGCCGATGTCCTACGACCCGCCCCGGCCCGGGCCACACCCGCCGGAGGTCCGCCCGTGACCAACGCCGACAAGGCCCTGGAGCTGGTGGCCGACGGGATGACCCTGGGCCTCGGGTCCGGGCACGCGGCCGAGCGGTTCGTCGCCGCCCTCGGCGGGCGGGTCCGGGCCGGGCTGAAGGTCCGCGGGGTGCCGACCTCGAAGGCGACCGCCGCCCTGGCCGCCCGGAACGACATCCCGGTGGTGGACCTCCAGGCCGGGCCGATTGACATCACCTTCGACGGGGCCGACGAGGTCGACCCGGCCCTGAACCTCGTCAAGGGCTACGGCAACGCCCTCGTCCGCGAAAAGATCGTGGCGGCCGCGTCGAAGCGGCTGGTCATCCTGATCGGCCCGGAGCACGTGGCCGAGAAGCGGGTGGACGTACTCGGCAGGCGGGGGAAGCTGCCGATCGAGGTCATCCCGTTCGCCGAGCCGCTGGTGACGAGGCGGCTGGCCGACCTCGGGCTGACGGCCGCGGTCCTCGCCGACCCCGGCGGCGGGCCGCACGTCACCGACAACGGCAACCACGTCCTGCACGTCAACGTCGGGCCGATCGCCGACCCGGCCGGGCTGGACCGGGCGCTGAAGGACATCCCCGGGGTGGTCGGGACCGGGCTGTTCGTCGGGATGGCCGAACTGGTGATCGTCGAGGACGCCGGCCGGGTCGAGGTGCTACGACGGCCGGTATGAACCCCCTCAGCCGGAATCACATTCGCCCAGGTAAGTTCGCTCGACCAGAGGGGCCCGCCGCCGGGATCGTCGCGTGAACGGGTAGACCAGCAGCCGCCCGCACCGCCGCCAGAGCGGCACCCGGGCGGTGTACCGGCGATACCGACTCATCACCTCCTCTTGTCGCGGGGTGCCAAAGTCGTACCCGCGAGCGGCGAGGTCCGGGTAAAGGGCGAAGAAGGGAATCGCTAGAGACGGAATTGCCGTGTTGAAGACATCCGATCTACCGCCGGATGCTGTAGGCCAGCACCCGCAGGGCGGCTTC
>JAIEQN010001155.1 GCA_019747685.1 Gemmataceae bacterium | reverse complement strand
CCGGCCTGGGCGCACTTCAAGGAGGTGGCCGGCGACACCGACGCCGGCCGCGCCCTGTTCGCCCAAATGACGGCCGACCCGGCCCGGGCCAAGCTGCTCGACCGGGCGGCCGCCGACCCGGCCGTCGCGGCGAAGCGGTATGCGGACGAGGTCGCCCGGCTCGACAAGGCCTGGAACGACGCCTTCGCCCCGTTCGTCGGACAGCCGGCGGCACCGGCGGGCACCGAATCCCCGACCCGCAAGGCGACGGACGCGGCCGTCCCGCCGGCCGACGTGCTGGCCGTCCTGTTCCTCGGGTCGCTCCCGCACCCCGAGAAGTCCGCCGACCCGGCCGAGGTGAACCGCACCCTGGAGGGGAGCTTCATCGACCTGGTCAACGGGCCGCAGAAGGCCGCCGCCCGGAAGCTGTTCGCCGCCTGGCTCGACAAGCGGCGGGACCCGGGGGCGGTCCGGGCCGGGCTGGACGGGGCGCTGTACGGGGCGATCCCGGAGGCCGTCCCGGCCGCCCGGCGGTGGCTGGCCGACCCGAAGGTCACGCCCGGGGTAGCCGGGACGGCCGCCCTGGTCCTCGGTAATCACGGGGCGGCCGCCGACCTGCCCCGGCTGGCCAAGCTCCGGGACGACGCCCGGAACTACCTGGAGTACAAGACGGTCGACGGGGCGGTCCACGGGACGCAGGTCCGGGACGTGACCGCGGCCATGTCCCTCCTGCTCCGCGGCGAGGACTTCGAGAAGTACGGGTTCGACCGGGTCGAACACTACGCGGCCAAGACCGGGAAGGACCCGGCCCCGTTCCAGGCTATCACCTGCTTCGAGGAGGAGAAGGCCCGGGCCGCGGCCCTGAAGAAGGCGTGGGACTGGTTGGACGCCCAGCCGAAGCCGGACAAGAAGTGAGGTCGATTGTCTCGGCGAGCGGGGGGACCGCCGGGACGGCGTCCGGGACCCCGAGGATGTCCCCGGCGTTCTTCCGGATCGTCTCGCAGTACCGCTCTAGCGGCAGGTCGTCCCCGTCGTACCCGAACGGCTGCTCCACCTCCTCGGCGATCAGCTCCACCCCGATCAGGAAGTACACCACCAGCCCCATCACCGGGACCACCCACACCCCCAGGTTGTGGGCCAGGTTCCACGGCAAGAGGATCAGCCCGAGGATCAGCCCGTGCCGCAACAGGGTCAGGTACGAGTCCGGCAGCGGGGTGTTGCGGATCCGCTCGCACGCCCCGGCCACGTCCATGTACGCGGCCGCGTGCGGGTCGAGGACCTGCTGGGCGTGACCGTCGATCCGGCCGGCCGCCCGCCACCCGGCGATCAGGGCCACCGCCCGCTTGGCGATCTCGGCCGGGACGTGCCCGGGGGCCGCCGGGTCCTTCTCGAACCCGGGCACGTCCTGGAGCTTAAACGGACCCCGCAGGTTCCACATCAGGGCGACCGGGAACCCGGCCACCAGCCGGGCCAGGGTGCGCCGGTCGGCGTCGTCCGGGTCGGCGATGGCGACCGCCTTGAGGCACAGGTTGCGGCTGTCGTTGACCAGCTTGCCCCAGAGGATGCGGCCCTCCCACCAGCGGTCGTAGGCGGCCTTGGTCCGGAACCCGATCAGGACGCTGATGACCAGCCCGTTGATGGCCGCGAACTCGTCGGCCCAGGCGAGCGGCTCGCCCGGCATCAGTTGGTCGGCGGCCCACACCAGGGCGGCGTAGACGGTGGCCACGGCGACCGCCGGCCACAGCCGCCGGCCGATCGGCGGCGGCGGCCAGAACCAGTGGACGAACGACCGGCGGGTGTCGGCCAAGGGGACGGCTCGGGGGTGGACGGCCCCGGGGTTTCACCCCGGGCTATGCTGTCGCAGCTCTTCAGGCTGCGGGCCGGTTGGTTCTCGACCCCGAAGGGGTCGCACAACGTAGCCCGGGGTGAAACCCCGGGGCCTATTGTTACGCCAGCAGGTCCCGCACCGGCGGGGAGGTGGCGATGGCGATCCCGAGCTGGTCGAACCCGGTCAGGTCGGCCGGGGGCGGGACCAGCCCGGGGGCGAACCGGGACTCGCCCGGCACCCCGATCGGCACCCCGACCCGGCGGGTGACCAGGTCGTACACCCCGTACACCACCTCCCGGGCCGGGCCGAGGTGTTCCCGCAGCTCCTGCCGGACGGTTGCCGCGGTCAGGGCGGCGTTCAGCCCGACGGCGGTGCCGATCAGGGCGTCCCGGTACCCCGGCCGGTCGCCGATGCCGTGGCCCCACGCCCGGCCGACCGCCTGGTGGGCCGCCCGGACCGGGACCATTAGCCGGTCCACCACCGCCCGCAGCGGGTGGCTCGGGGCGTAGGCCAGGTACTGGGACGGGTTCAGGAACGAGTCGACCGCCGCCGACACCGCCCCGCACCGGCTGTGCCCGAGCACCACCACCAGCCGGAGCGACTCGTCGAAGTTGGTGACGGCGAAGTCGAGGCTGCCCAGGCACTCGCTGCCCAGGACGTTCCCGGCCACCCGGACGACGAACAGCCGGTTGCACCCCTGGCCGAACACCACCTCGACCGGGGCCCGGGCGTCCGAGCAGGCCAGGACGGCGGCGAACGGCCGCTGGGTCGGGGCCTTCCCGTCTTCCGTCGGCAGCCCGAGGTCGTCGGCGTCGACGTGCAGCACCCGCCGGGTCGGGCCGGCGGCCAGCGGGTCGGTGGAGAACGCCCGGTTCCCGTCCTCCAGCCGGCGGCGGGCCTCGGCCGGGTCGGCCGGCGGGTCGGGGGTGTGCCGGCCGGTCGGGTCGAACCGGTAGACGAGTTCGAGCATGGTACACGCCCGGTAGGGTGGGTCTCGGCGGTCCGCAGGACCGCGGACCCACCGGGCACAACCGTGGTGGGTCGGCGGCCGGCGCGGCCGCCCGGACCCACCCTACGATTTGCCGGTCGTCCCCTCAGTATCCCCCAGCCGGGGCAGGTCGTCCAGGCTCGGCAGCCCGAACACCCGGAGGAACCGGGGGGTGGTGCCGTACCGGACCTCCCGGCCGGCGGCCTCGGCCCGGCGGGCGACGGCCACCAGCCCGAGCCGCACGAGCTGCCGCAGCACCCCGCCCGAATCCGTCCCCCGGGCCGCGTCCACCTCGGCCTTGCCGACCGGCTGGCGGTAGGCCACCACCGCCAGCACGTCCAGGGCGGGTTGACTGAGCCGGGCTTCGCGCGGGCCGCCGACCAGCCGTTCCCGAACGCCCCGGTAGGCCGGCAGCGGGGCCAGCACGAACCCGCCGGCCCGGGCCTCGACCGCGTACGGCCGGGCCTGCCGCCGGTACTTGGCGGACAAGCCATCGACCGCCTCCCGGAAGGCGTCGGGGGTCAGCCCGCGGACGGCCGCGCAAGCCGCCTCGGCGGTCAGCGGCGGCCCGCCGACGAACAGCAGCGCCTCGACGATCTGGTCGGAACTCGGAACCTCGTCGGAACCCGGAACCCGGAACCCGGAACCCGGAATGGAGGACGGCCGGTCGGCCCGGCGGGTCGGTTGTTCAGTCGGGCCGGGGGCCGGGTCTTCCGTTCCGGGTTCGACCGGTTCCGGGAATGCGTCCAGCTCCCAGTCGCCGCCGAGGGCGGGGGCAGCCGGGGGGGTTGGGGTTGCGTCCATGACCGGCCCGGGGTAACGATGGGGCGTCCCACATACGGTCAGTGGGGGAGGAAGAACAGCCCGGTCACCACCGTCCCGGCCCACAGGACGGCGAACGCCGCCGCCAGGGTTAGGTGGGCCCGCTTCCGCCCGGTCCGCCCGAGTACCCACATCACCGGGATGACGACCGCCGCCGGGACGGCGAAGTACAGGTGGACCCGCAGGGCCGCCCGGGTGGCCGGGTCGAACGCCGCCTTCACGTCGACGAACTGGAGGAGCAGCTCGAACCCGGCGACGGTGGCGAGGGTGAGGACGAGGAACAGGGTGTTCAGCCGGCCGTGCAGCCGGGGCCGGCCGGCCGCCAGGGCGGCCAGGGCCGCCAGCAGCAGCACGGTGACGGCCGCGACCAGCACCTTGAGCGTCAGGATGATGTCCGGGCCGGTGGGCACGCCGAAGACCTCGGACCGCGTCGCGGGTGGCTGCCGCTGTTGTAACCGAACCCGCCCCCGGCGTCCGCCCGGGGCCACGGCAGGACGCCGATGGAACCGCCCGCCCGAATGCGACCCCCCGCCCTGTCGGTCGTCCTGCCGGCGTACAACGAGGCCGCCCGGCTCGGGCCGGTGCTGGACGAGTCCCGCGACTACCTCGACGCCGCCTACCCCGGGGCCTACGAGGTGCTGGTCGTCGACGACGGCAGCACCGACGGCACGGCCGACCTGGTCCGGGCGGCGGCCGCCGGCTGGCCGGAGCTGCGGCTGGTCGGGTACGGGGCCAACCGCGGCAAGGGGGCGGCGGTCCGGGCCGGGGTGCTGGC
>JAIEQN010000982.1 GCA_019747685.1 Gemmataceae bacterium | reverse complement strand
CGTCGGACAGGTCCGTCGGATACCGCTTCCTGCTCATGCCCGACAGGCTACGCCGCCAGGCTTATTAGACAAGCTCTAAAACCAGGCAGGGTTTCAACAGAGCAACCGGGTGGCATAACCGTACCGGGACCCGGTCGCGATCTCACGCCCGGGTTTTTCCTTGACCTAAATTCGGGCTTGAGCGAAAATGACCCGGCCTGCCCTACTCACATCTCTCCCGGCCGGAGGACCCGCATGCCGTCCACCTCTCAAACCCCGTCGCCCATCGTGGAAAAGGCGCCGGTGAGGGGCGACCCGTCTGCGGACCTCCTCGGCCTCCTCCTCTTCATCCAGACCTTTTACAACCCGCTCGGACTCGAGACGGCGATCAACTCGCTGAAGGCCGAGGAGCCCGGGGCCGACCTCCGCGCCCGGTGGGCCCTCCTTTCCATGGTACGGACCTTACTGGTAGACGCCGGTGGGGGTAAGGTTATCGAGGCATTCGATGCCCTCGGCCGCCGGTTCGGTGAACTCGACGCCAAAGTCTCGCAGTTGCTGTCGCAGGTTTCGTCGGCCGACCTGGGCGAGTTCCTCGTCCCCGGACCCCTGAAGGCCAGGTATGAGCGGGAACACGCCCCGGAGAAGCAGGCCCTGGCGGCGTACATCGCCGGCAATTCGACCTTTTTCAGCGACCAGCCCGCCCGGGCGTTCGTCCCGGCGAGTGTCACCGCCATCCACTTGGCCCGCGAGTTGTCCGCACGGCCGCTCCCGCCGGGGTCGCTGTTCTACACCAACAGCATCGCGCTCCCGCTCATCTTGCTCCAGAATAACGGCAACGTCAGTGTCTACACCCTCTGCGGCGCCGCGTACGATCACTTGTGCGGCGGCTGGCTGCCGCGGGACAACGACCACGAGGCCCGGGTCTACCTCAAGTCACTGTTCGAGCGGGAGCAGGATCCGCTCCGCGACGCCTACGTCACGCCGATGGCGGTCGCCTCCGATCAGGCGGAACTCTGCTTCACCCGCCCCGAACTCCTGCCGGTCGTCGGCGTCCTCTCCCAGTTCGCACCGGCCCTGACCATCATGACGTTCAGCTCGCGGGTGTTCCCGACGCTCGAGGACGCGCTGTCGAACCGGGATTTCCTGAACACGCCGCTTCGCAAGGTGGGGCTGGGGGAGCGCCTGGGGGGTGGTAGGACGCGGATCGTGATCGCCAGGGACCAGGCGGAGCAGAAGCCGGAGGCCGAGTACCGGGCTCAACTCGGCCGCCTGCGGGACCGAGGCCTGGAGGTACATTGGCAGGATCCGAAAGGGCAGTGGCAGGCGGACCCGGCTCCCCCGGCGGGCGGCTAACCGGCCGGGCGGCGGTCCGGGCTGTTCCCAGTACCTTCGGTGTGGTAGCTTGAAGCCACCCCGCCGTTGCCGAGTCGACCGAAGGGCTTCACGGATGAACGTCCTGCTCCGCCGGCTGGTCCGGCTCCTCCCGCCCGGCCGGCAACAGTCGCTCCGCCAGCGCTACCTCCGGTTCCGGATGCGGAACCCCCGCTACCACCGGGCCAACCTGCCCGAGTACGACCGGCTGGCCGACTGGGTCCGGCCCGGCGACTGGGCGATCGATGTCGGGGCCAACATCGGCGTCTACACAGCCCGGCTGGCGGAACTCGTCGGCCCGACCGGGCGGGTCGTTTCGGTCGAGCCGGTCCCGGAGACGTTCAGCATCCTGGCCAACGTGGTGGCCGACCGCGGACTCGATCAGGTGACGCTGCTCAACGCCGCGGTCGGGGAAGCCACGCAGCTCGTCGGCATGGACATCCCCCGGGCCGGCGGGTTCGACGGCTACTACCTCGCCTCCGTCGCCCCCCCGTCGGCCGGCCTGAACGTCCTCTGCCTGTCGCTCGACGCCCTGAACCTGCCCGAGCGGGTCGCCTTCGTGAAGGTCGACGCCGAGGGGCACGAGTTGCCGGTCCTCCGCGGCATGGCCGCCCTGCTCCGCCGCGACCGACCCACCCTGCTCGTCGAGGTCGGCTCCGACGCCGCCCGGGACTTCCTCGCCGGCCTCGGCTACCGCCGCGAGGCCCTCGGCCACTCCCCCAACGCCTTGTACGTCCCGCCGGGGTGACGCCCGGCCCGGATGAGTTCGGCCCGGACACACACCCCGCGCCGAACTCATCCGGTCGGGGCCGAACAAATCCCGGTCCGACAAACGAATCCGGTCGAATCGCGATCCGACCTCACCGGGCCGGACCCGTCCCTGTCCGGGTTTTCCTTTCCCCCTCACCCCCGGTCGGGTAGACTGGCGGGCACGCCCCGCCACATCCCGGAGTTGCCCGATGACCCCGTCCCGCCGGCTGTTCCTGGCGTCCGCCGCCGTCCCGCTGTTCACCGCCCGCGGGGCGTTCGCCAACCTGCTCGACGACCTGACCAAGACCCCGCCCGCGACCGAGGGGCCGTTCTACCCGAACAAGCTGCCGCTCGACACCGACAACGACCTAATCGTCATCAACGACGGCATCACCCCGGCCGTCGGCGAGATCACCCACCTGACCGGCAAGGTGCTGGACCTGAAGGGCAACCCGGTCAAGAACGCGGTGGTGGAAATCTGGCAGTGCGACGCCAACGGGGTCTACCTGCACACGGCCGACAGCGGCCCGAACAAGGCCAAGCAGGAGAAGAACTTCCAGGGGTTCGGCCGGTTCGCCACCGGGTCCACCGGGGAGTACTACTTCCGCACCATCAAGCCGGTCCTGTACTCCGGCCGGGCCGCCCCGCACATCCACGTCAAGGTGAAGAAGGGCGGCAAGGAACTGCTCTGCACCCAGTGCTACGTCAAGGGCGAGGCCGGGAACGACAAGGACGGCATCTTCAAGGCGGCGGCCAAGACGCCCGAGCAGCGGAAGGCGATCGAAATCCCGTTCGAGCCGATCAAGGATTCGAAGGTCGGCGAGTTGGCCGCGAACTTCGTCATCGTCCTCGGCCAGACCCCGGGCGAGTGACCGCGGTTGTGGGTGGGGATGCCCCCTCCCCCCCCTTTCGTTTTCACCGGTCCGACCGGTGAGCCGCAACCCGTTGCTGCCCGGGGGGTAACGGCCGGTTTTCCGGCCGGCCGTTGCCCCGGGGCGATCATGCTCGCCCTCGGATTTCGCCACAAGCTATGGCACCCGAACCGTTTCCGCCGGCCACCGAGCACGACCGGACCCGCTCATGCTTTACCCGGTTCCGGGCCGGATTTCGGGTCGTGTGGGTGGCGGTCGAGCCCACGGGAAATGGCCGAACCGGGCGGCCGGGGTGTCCCCGGCGCCCGGCCCGCGCCGGCACTCGGCCCGATGTTCCCGCCCCCCGCCCGGTGGTGCCCCCTCCGACGGCGGGAAGAACCGCGCGACCGGGCCGGTGGCCCGTCGGGGGCTGTCGCCGCCCCGGCCTCGTGCCGGCACTCGCCCCTACGTGTCGGCCCGGTTCCGACCGTGCCGCGCGGCCGAGGACGGCGGGAACGCCGGCCCGTGACCTGTACGGATTATCACATACCGTCCGCCCGGCGTCAAGCCGGTTGTCCGCGGGCGGCCCGGTCCGGGTGGGTGGGGTCTGTGAAGGCCGGCCGTTGTAGGGTAGGCGGAGGCGGTCCGCCGGACCGGCGAGGCCCACGCGGTTCCCGGTACGCCCCGCCGTGGGCCTCACCCCGCCTCCGGCGGGCTTCCGCCCACCCTACAGAACCAAGCCTCGCGGGCCCGGTCCCGGCCGCCCATCCGCCGGCGGCCGCTGTAAGCCTTCGGCCGGCTCACTTCCCGGCCGCCCGCTTCAACTCGGCCAGCACCGGCCGCACGTCCGTCTCGTTAACCGACACGAAGGCGAACGCCTTCGCCACCGTCCCCTTGGCGACGACCACGGCCGTCAGGTGGGCGTCCGGGTTAATGCCCCAGCCGTCCGGACCGGTCTTGTCGCCATCGAACGCGGCCATCGACGTGTTCTCCAGCTTGATCGACATCTGGACCAGCGGCAGCCGCTCCTTGGTCTTGGCGAACGTCTCCTTGTCCCCAACCCAGACGGCCACCACCCGGGCCTTGTCGTCGATACCCGTCACCTGGCCGTCGAGCGTCTTGATGAACCGGGCCATCGGCCGGCTGAAGTGTTCGGCCTGGACGAACAGGTAGACGGTCGGGGCGTCCTTGCGGTCGGCCGCGTAGTCGGTCTCCTTCCCCTCGACCGGCCCGACCAGCCCGAACGCCTTCAGGGCCGGGACCTTCTCCCCGGCCTTCGGGCCGGACTCGATGTCGAGGGAGGCGGCCAGGAGGACGGCGGCCAGCGTGAGGGCGGTCATGGGGCATCCTCGGGTGCGAATCGGACGTAGGGTGTGTCGAGCGGTCCGTCCGCGGACCGCGAGACGCACCGGGCACCGCGTGGTGCGTCTCGCGGTCCG
>JAIEQN010000425.1 GCA_019747685.1 Gemmataceae bacterium | reverse complement strand
CCGGCCGGCGGGGTGATCCCGGTCTACGGCCCGCCCGGCGACCGGATCGCCGACATGCCGCCGCTAGCCCCCGGGGACGTGCTCAAGGCCGGCACCCCGGTCGCCACCCTGGCCAGCCGGGACCAGCGGGCGGCCGACGTGAAGGTGGCCGAGGTGCAACTGGAGGAGGCGAAGGCCGCGCTGGCCGCCGCCAAGGAGGCGGGGGGGAAGAAGATCGCGGCGGCCCAGGCCGAGGCCGACCAGCTCGCGGCCAACGAAACCGCCGACCTGGCCGCCCTGGACGCCCGGATCGGGTTGGCGGCCAAGCAGCGGGAGGCGGCGGCCCGGCAGTTGTCCCGGCTCGAAGGGCTGCGGGGCCGGGCCCCGGTGGCCGACGAGGACCTGGAGAAGGCCCGGCTGGCGGTCGCCCAGGCCGAGGCCGAGGGGACGGCGGCCGACGCCGCCCGGGCGAAGGCGGCCACCTCCTACGCCGAGGGGAAGAAGGCGGCCGCCGCCCGGATCGCGGCCGCGAAGGCGGAACTGGCCGAGGCCGAGGCCAGGGCCCCGATCCGGTCCGGGGAGGAGCGGCTGACCGCCGCCCGCAAGGCCCTCGACCTGACCGCCCTCAAGGCCCCGGTCGACGGCGTCGTCTTGCGGGTGGCCGGCCGGCCCGGGCAGCCGACCGGGATCGACCCGGTCATCCAGATGGCCAACCTCGGGGAGATGGTGGCGGTGGCCGAGGTGTACGAGGCGGACGTGGAGAAGGTGGTCGGCTGGCTGAGGGCCGGGCCGGTGGCGACCGAGGTGACCAACCCGGCCCTCCCCGGGCCGCTCAAGGGGGTCGTCCGGGGCGAGGCCGACGTCAGCCGGATGATCGCCCGGAACGCGGTCTTCCCGGCCGGCCCGCGGGAGGACGCCGACCGCCGGGTGGTCGAGGTGACGGCCCACCTGGACCCGGCGTCGGCGTCGGCCGCGGCCCGGTTCGTCGGCCTCCAGGTGACGGTCACGCTGACCCCGACCAAATAACCCCGGCTCGGTGTCCGTAGACCCGGGGTTTCACCCCGGGCTACGATGTGTGACCCCTTCGGGGTCGAGGACCGGGCAGCCTGAAAGGCTGCCACAGCATAGCCCGGGGTGAAACCCCGGGTCTCGCCGAGGGCTCGATGTCCCCGTTCGGGCTGGCCTGGCGGAACCTGGTCCACAAGGCCGGCCGGACGGCGGTGGCGGTCACCGGGGTGGCGTTCGCCGTCGTCCTGGTGTTCATGGAGCTCGGGCTCCTGGACGGCGTCGGGCGGACGGCCGGGGTGCTGTACGACAACCTCCGGTTCGACCTCCTGCTGACCTCGTCCGAGTACCTGGACGTGGCCCGGACCGGCGACCTCCCCCGCGGCCGGCTGGCCCAGGCCCGGGCCGCCGACGGGGTCGCCGACGTGCTGCCCCTGTCGCTCGGGGTCGGGAGTTGGCGGCAGCCGGCCCGGCGGACTTGGCTGGGAGCGGCCGTCCCGGCCGGCGGCACCCGGAGCATCAACATCCTCGGGGCCCCGCCGGACCGGCTGGCCGACGTGTTCGCGGTCGGGCCGGGCCGGGTGTTCGACTCGGCCGACGACGCCCGGACCGCCGGGGCGGCCCTCGGCCGGCTCGACACCGCCCTGTTCGATGTCCGGTCGAAGCCGGAGTTCGGCCGGTACGACGACCTGGCCGGCACCCCGGCGTCCGGGTCGGGCGAGGGGGCCGACCGGGCGGCCGTCCGATTCAACGGCCGGCGGGTCGAGGTGGTCGGCCGGTTCCGGCTCGGGACCGGGTTCAGTTGGAACGGGATGCTGATGACCGGCGAGGAGACGTTCGACCGGCTCGTCCCGCACCGGCCCGGGCGGGTGACGTTCGGGCTCGTCACCGTCGCCCCCGGGGCGGACCCGGCCGCGGTGCAACACTCCCTGCGGGCCACGCTGCCGCCCGACGTGCAGGTGCTCACCCGCGACGAGATGGCGGCCCGTGAGCGGCGGTACTGGCTCCGGCTCACCTCGGTCGGGCAGTTCCTCCTGATGGCGGTGGTCCTGGCGGTGGCGGTCGGGGTGATCTTCGTCTACCAGATGATGGCCGCCGACATCCGCGGGATGCTCCCGGAGTACGCCACGGTGAAGGCCCTAGGCTACCGCCCCGGCTATCTGGCCGGGGCCGTCCTGTGGCAGGCGGTGCTGTTGGCCGGGTGGGGGTTCGCCCCCGGGTTCGCGGCGTCGCTGGGGCTGTACGCGGCGGCCCGGGGCCTCGGCGGCATCCCGGTCTACATGACCCCGGAGCGGGCGGCGATCGTCCTGGCCCTGACGGCCGGGATGTGCCTGGCGTCCGGGCTGTTGGCCCTGCGGAAGGTCCACACCGCCGACCCGGCGGACCTGTTTTAGGAGAGGACAGAGGACGGAAGACAGAGGACAGGCAGAGAACCGGACTGGTTGATTGGGTTCCGTCCTCTATCTTCCGTCCTCTGTCTTCCGTCCTCTGTCTTCCGTCCTCTGTCCTCTCTCCTATGGCCCGTCCCGTCCCTCTAGCCTGGAGCAACCTCGCCCACGACCGGGTGCGGTTCGCCCTGTTCGCCGCCGGGATCGGGTTCGCGGTGGTGCTCATGGGCGTCCAGCTCGGGATCATGAACGCCCTGCTGGACGGGAACACGCTGCTGTTGCAGGCCCTCGACGCCGACCTCGTCCTGGTCAGCCCCGGGCGGCCGGCCCTCTTGTTCCCGGACGGGTTCAGCCGGCGGCGGCTCGACCAGGCCCGGGCGGTGGACGGGGTCCTCTCGGCCCACCCGGTCTACCTCGAATACCAGGTCGGCGAGGTCCGGCACGCGGCCGACGACCCGGCCGGGCGGGGGCCGAACCGCCGGCTCCGGGTGGTCGGGGTCGACCCGGCCGCCGGGGTCCTCGACCTGCCCGGCCTCGACCCCGGGGCGTGGGAGCGGTTGCAGACGCCGGGGACCGGGCTGTTCGACCGCCGGAGCCGGCCGGCCGCCGACCCGCGGTCGCCGGGCGAGACGGTGTTCGGGCCGCTGGCCGCCGGCGGGACGACCGAGCTGGCCGGCCGGCGGGTCGCCCTGGTCGGCGGGTTCGACCTCGGGTTCGACTTCTCGACCGAGGGCACCCTGGTCGTGAGCGACCGGACGTTCGGGGAGTACCTGCGGGAGCCGTTCGCCCCGTCGGCCCCGCTGGCCGACGTGTCCCTCGGGGCGGTCCGGGTCCGGCCCGGGGCGGACGTGGAGGCCGTCCGGGACCGGGTGCAAGAGGTCGTCGGCCGGGACGGGGACGTGCTGGTCCTGACGAAGGCGGAAATGGTCGCCCGGGAGCGGGCGTTCTGGTCGGCCAACACCCCGATCGGGTTCGCGTTCGGGGCCGGGGTGGTCCTCGGGTTCGTGGTCGGGGTGGTGATCTGCTACCAAATCCTGTCGGCCGACGTGGCCGACCACCGGCCGGAGTACGCCACCCTCCGGGCCATCGGCTACCCGAACGCCTACCTCAGCCGGGTGGTGATGGAGGAGTCGCTGATCCTGGCATTCGCCGGGCTGGTCCCGGGGTTGCTGGTGACGGTCGGGGCGTACCGGCTACTGGCCGAGCTGACCGGGCTGCCGGTCCGGCTGACGCCGGGCCGGGTCGGGCTGGTGGCCGGGCTGACGGTGGCGATGTGCCTGGCGTCGGGGTTGCTGGCCGTCCGGCAGGTGAAGGCGGCCGACCCGGCGGACGTGTTTTAGTTGCGGAGACCCCTCCCCCGGCCCCTCCCCTAAGGAGGGAGGGGAGCAAGGCAGGGGCCTTTGTTTTCCTCCCCTCCCTCCTTAGGGGAGGGGCCGGGGGAGGGGTCTTGATGTCTCAGTCGCTCCCCCCGCCCGGCCAGCCGGTCCTCCGCCTGACCGGCGTGAACCACCACTTCGGCACCGGCGACACCCGGACCCAGGTGCTGTTCGACAACACCCTGGAGGTGATGCCCGGCGAGCTGGTCATCATGAGCGGCCCGTCCGGGTCGGGGAAGACCACCCTGCTCACCCTCATCGGCGGGCTGCGGACCTTGCAGGACGGCGAGGTCGAGGTTTGGGACCCCGACCGCGGCGACTACGCCCGGCTCCGCGGCCGGGCCGAGCCGGACCTCGTCCCGGTCCGCCGGCGGATCGGGTTCATCTTCCAGCGGCACAACCTGTTCGACTCGCTGACCGCGATGCAGAACGTCCGGATGGCCCAGCGGCTCGGGCCGCCGGCCGCCGACCCGGACGCCGATGCCCGCCGGCTCCTGACGTACCTGCTGCTCGGCGACACCGACCTGGACGGCCGGCCGCAGGGGCCGCGGTTCGGCTACAAGCCGGCCGCCCTGTCCGGCGGGCAGCGGCAGCGGGTGGCGGTCGCCCGGGCACTCGTGAACCGCCCGAA
>JAIEQN010000410.1 GCA_019747685.1 Gemmataceae bacterium | reverse complement strand
GCCGGACGGCTCCCGGTTCTCCCGGGCCCACCCGAGCACCGCGTCCGGGAGCGGGAGCACCCGGCCGGCCCGGTCCCACCGGCGGGCGGCCCCGTCCGGCCCCGGGGTCGGCGGGCAGACGCTCATCACCTGCTTGCCCGGCCCCCCCAGCCGCAGCTCCAGCCCGCCCCCGGGCGGGTGGACCACGGCCGGCAGCCCGGCCAGCCCGGGGTGCCACCGGAACAGCCAGTGCCGGCCGCGGGGGGACTGCCACCCGGCGGTCGGCGGGGGCCCGCCCGGGAACAGCCGGGCGAGGAGGGGGGCGGCCGCCGCCGGGTCGTCCACCTCCAGGTCGACCACCCCCCCGGCCGGGCCGAGCAGGACCCCGACCCCGGCCCCCGGGTGGCCGGCGTAGGTGGCGGCCAGCCCGCCCGGGGACGGCCGGCGGAGGCCCCAGCCGGGGCCGAGTGGGGCCTTGCCGGCCGGCCGGACGGGGACCGGCCAGAGGCCGTGGCGGAGCAGCCACAGGGCGGTGTCCAGGGGGGACCCGGGCGGGTGGCCGCGGAGGTCGAACGACGGTCGATCGGGGGCGAGCATGAGACTGGAACCATTAGCGAGCCGGTGACCCCCGCCTGGGGCTGGCCCTCGGCACCGTTATGGCGGCTGCGGTCCGGGCGGTGCGGTACCACCGGTGATGCGGACCGTCTCGGGTCGTGGCCGTGGGTCTGCTCGTCGCCCGGAGCGACGCCGGTGGGGGGGCGAAGCGGATCGGCCGCGTCGTCGGCCGTCGGCCCGGGGGGCTGTGAGCGGTCACGACGGAGTGGAAGGCCAGGCAGGATTTGTCCGGCGAACGGCGTCACAGTCCGGCGTGGCCTACGGCCCGTGCCGCCCCGAAGTCCCCTCACTTCCGATAACGCCTGCTTATCGGCGGTCAAGCGAACGCCGTGTGCGTCGGCGGCGCATGCGACCCTCGCGCCCGGGCGAGCGCCGTGATAGCCTGGCAGTGAACGTCTGCCTGAAACCGATACGCCGATGACGACCGGATCGAAACGCACCAGCCCGCCGGCCCCCGAACATCCCCGGGCGGCCGAGTACCTCGTCCAACGGCTCGAAGCGGTCGGGGCGAAGGCCGCCGAGTACCTGAACAAGTCGCGGGCAGCGAACACCCGGCGGGCGTACCGGGCCGACTGGGCCGACTTCAAGGCCTGGTGCGCGAGGTACCGGCGGCCTGCGGTGCCGACCGCCCCCGAGACGGTGGCGTTCTACCTCGCCGACCGGTCCCAGGATCTGAAGACCAGCACCCTCGCCCGCCGGCTCGCCACGATCGCCGAGGCCCACCGGGCGGCCGGGTTCGACCCGCCCACCAAGGCGGCTCAGGTGCGGCTGGTGTGGGCCGGCATCCGCCGCGAGAAGGGCGTGGCCCAGAACCACGTGCGGCCCGTGCTGATCCGCCACATCCGCCTCATGGTCGCCCACCTCCCCGACTCCCTGCTGGGCGTGCGGGACCGGGCCCTCCTCCTGCTCGGGTTCGCCGGGGCCATGCGGCGGAGCGAACTGGTCGGGCTCGACGTGACCGACCTGGCGGTCTCCGACGAGGGGTTGGTGCTCCTCATCCGCCGGAGCAAGACGGACCAAATTGGCCTCGGCCGCAAGGTCGGCATCCCGCGGGGGGCCCGGCCGGAGACCTGCCCGGTCAGGGCCGTCCAGGCCTGGCTGGAGCTGTCCGGGATCGACGACGGGCCGCTCTTCCGGTCGGTGAACAAGCACGGGCAGCTTCGGGAAACGAGGCTGAGCGACCGGGCGGTGGCCGAGGTGGTGAAGCGGAGCCTGCTCGCCGCAGGCCGGACTGCCCGCCGGTACGCCGGGCACTCACTCAGGGCCGGGCTTATCACCCAGGCGGCGTATGGAGGGCGTGTCGGAACGGGCGATCCAGGACCAGTCGGGACACAAATCCCTGGCGGTGATGCGCCGGTACATCCGGGACGGGAGCCTGTTCCGCGAGAACGCAGCGGCCAAGGTCGGGTTGTGAACCCATGTTGCCGTGCTGCAGGCAACGGGCTACCGTCGGCTGGTCCTCGGTGGACCCCTGGTCCACGAACGTCACCCGGACCGCCGGACCCTACTCGCCCGCCGATCCCGCCCGCGGGCTGACGCCCCGCCGACCAGACCGCAGGTAGACCAGCCAGCCGGCCACCGCGGCGACGCCGATCAGCCCGGCGACGGCGGTGGCGGACAGAAGCGACCAAAAGCCCTCGGCTCGTACCTGCCGCAGTTCGGCGTCCGCCGCGGCGTCCACCTCTGACGCCGAATCGGACGATCCGAGCGGTCGCACCGGCAGCAGACCACGAGGTTCCCGCCGGGCCGGCCGCAATGCTCTGTCAGAACCGCTTGGCCAGCCCGAAGTACGGGTTCCAGTCGTTGGCCGCCGGGGTCACCCCGATGTTGATGCCGATGTCCAGCTGGGCGTCGTCGCCGAGCCCGTACAGGACGGCCAGGGCGACCACCCCGACCCACTTGGCCCCCGGCTCGGCGCTGAACTGCGAGGCGAACTCGGCCTTCGCGGACAGCTCCTTGGTGAACGAGTACGCCAGCGAGATCGACGCCGGCACCTCGACGTGATACCGCCCGGCGAAGATGTCCTTCCGCCACTCCAGCCCGGTTTCCATCCCCAGGTACGTCTTCCCCGGGAACCGGAACAGGAGCGTCCCGGTCGCCCCGCCCTCCAGGGCCCCGGTGGACAGGTCCGGGCGGCCGGCCGGGGCGTCCAGGTACTGGGTCAGGGCGAACGCCGTCGGCCCGCCCTCGTTCCCCCACAGGTTCTCCTTGAACAGCACCCGCATGTCCCCGAACCCGAAGGCGTTCACCGCCGGCAGGCCGGCCACCGGCGGGGTGGTGAGCCGCTGGAACGGGCGGAGGAACACCTGCACCTCGGCGTTGTTGGTCAGCCCGACCCGGACGTTGGTGAGCAGGAAGACGTAGTCGTCCTTGTCCCCCGGGGTGAACGGCTGCTGGCGGACGAACCCGCCGGTCCCCGTCCTGGGCACCTGCCCGGGGGCGAAGGACTGCCGCGGCTGGCGGCGGTCGAACGTGGCCGTCGCCAGGTCGGTCTCCACCTGCACGTGGCCGGCGTCCACCGTCACCGGGTTGATGGTCTTGTCCGGGCGGTCGGTGATGAACTCCCGGAGGAGCGGGCGGGGGGTCGGGTTGAACAGGGTGTACTGGTTCTTGATCCGGCGGACCGCTGACCAGTCGAACCGGGCGTCCGCCCGGTCGTGGTCGGCGATCTGCTCGGCCAGGGCGTCCAGGCCCGGGGTCATCCGCCGCCGGTCCCGCTCCTCGAGTAAGTCCACGATCGACGGCTTCTTCGATTCCGCCCCGGGTTCCGCGACGCCCGGCTCCGCCGCTGCCGCGGAACTCGTCGCCGCGCCCCCGTCGTCTACGGCGGATGCGGCAGCGGGCGGGGCCGGAGCGGTCCGCTGGACCGCCGCGCAGCCGGCCGACAGTCCGGCGCAGACGAGCCCCGCGAGAGCCACGAGCTGCGGCCGCATCCATAACCCCCCGCGCCACGTCCGCCCCGGCCGCGGCCAGGGTTATCGACTGGGTGGGGCGTCCGACATGAGCGGGTCTTGCCGGGCGGGTGAAGTAATGGGTTGCGTAATTGAGTGGGGACGTGTCGAGTGGGCGGCGAACGGACGCCCGGTCGGGCCATCGGAGCCCGACCGGGCCGCACATGGGGTCACCACCCCGAGTAGAACCCGCTCCGCGGGTTGTACGCGTTGCCGGTCCACGGGTTTTGGTACAGGCCCGACCCCGGCACCCGGCCCCACGGGGTGTACGCCCCGGTGCCCGGGAGGTAGTGGTAGTTCCCGCTCCACTTGCTCACCGTCCCGGCCCACGGGCGGTACACGCTCCCGGTCCACGGGTTCACGTTCGTCCCGCCCGGGAACCCGTAGTACCGACCCGGGGCGGACCCGGCCCCGGGGAACCCGCCCCAGCCGCCGCCCGGCACCCGCCCGCCCCGCCACTGGGCTTGGGCGGCGTCCGCACCCACCAACAGCCCGCCGAGGGCCAGCACCATCGCCGCAGTCGTCCGAGTCATGGCTGAACCTCCTCCAGGTGTTCGGGCCGCCGTTTGGCCCCTTGTTGTGATTGCCGATCACGCCAGGATCTCATGCATCGAATGTTGACCCACCCGTTATCCGCCCTCCGGCGCCGACCGCGGGGCGGCCCCGCGCCGCCCCGGCCGCAGGTAGACCAGCCAGCCGGCCACCGCCGTGAGGCCGATCAGCCCGGCCACGGCGGTGGCCGACAGGAGCGCCCAGAAGCCCTCGGCCCGCACCTGCCGCAGCTCGGCGTCGGCCGCCTCGTCCACCCGGTCGGCGAACCGGCCGACG
>JAIEQN010001045.1 GCA_019747685.1 Gemmataceae bacterium | reverse complement strand
CGCCGGCGGGCCGTCGAACGCCCGCGCCCGCTCCAGGCTCCGCCCCGGGTTCGCCCGCGCCCAGGCGGCGTATTCGACGACGACCAGGCCGGCGAGCGCCCCGGCGAGGGCGCAGGTGAGGATCGGCAGGGCCGGCCGGGGGAGGGTCTGGCCGAGGGCGGCGAGGCCGAGGGAGACGAGCATGGCGGCTGCGGCCACGCACAGGTCCCGGAACGGGATTTTCAGCGTCACCGTCTGGTAGGCGGCCGAGAGCGGTCGGTAGAGGCTGCCGAGGATGGAGACGACCGTGACGAGGATGAGCACCCCGCCGAGCAGCTCCATGCCCCCTCCCCCCAGCTCTTCGTGGGGAGGGAGGTGATGAACACCAGCCCGACCCCGACGAGGCCGAGCAGGAGCAGGAGCGGCAGCCGCTGGAGCAGGTCTTCGAGCGCGAGCCAGCGGGCGAGGGCCACCGCGAGGAGGGCGGCCACGGTGACGAGGACGGCGGCCGTGGCGAGCCCGAGCGAGTGCCCGGCGAGCCAGCAGATGCCGCAGTGGACCGGCACGCCCAGCAGGGTGAAGCCGGTCAGAAAGCGGAGGGCCTCTTTGCCGGCGGCGGCCGGCTCCGGGCCGGCCCGGAACAGCGGGTAGGCCGGGGCGAACGCCGCCGGGTCGACCGCGGGCTCGTTCAAGGGAGTCGTCTTCCGGGCGGTCCATTGGCGCGACATCACTCACCTCCGCTTGACGAGGAACAGGGGTTCGAGTTCCGGGTGGGCCTCGACCGACACGGGCACGCCGATCGGCTGCTGCTTCGCCGCGAAGGCGGCGGCGAGGTTCGCCCGCTTGCCCTCGGTGGCGGTGACGACGTGGACGGCGAGGTCGCCGTCGAGGACGAGCCGCCGGAGGGCCGGCCGGTCGGTGGCGAGCAGCCCCCCGACGCGGCGGCGGACCTTCCCGACCAGCCGGGAGGTGAGCTTGTCGTGGTCCACCACGAGGAGCCCGAGGCGGGGCGGGTCGGCGGCCGCGTCGGGGAAGAAGTTCTTGGCCGAGAACCCGGGCTGGGAGAGGTCCGGGAACCGGCCCCGGAACTCGTCCTCGGTGAACACGTCGCACCCCCGGGCTGCGGCCGCGAGGAGAACCCCGTAGTGCTCGACGACCGCCTGGTGCCCGAGTGGGTGGGGCGACCGCCGGACCCCGAGGGCGGCCGCCCCCCGGCCTCCGAGGACGAAGTACGACTCCTGGCCGGCGAGCGGGTGGCGGGCGAGCCACCCGTCGTCCGCCGCCCGGGCAATGGCCTTCCGGGCGGCGTCCGGGGCGAGGTCCGGCCAGCGGAGCCGGCGGACCGCGTCGGCGGTCAGCAGGGCGTAGCGGTAGGCGTCGTCGATGAGTTGCCGCCCGCGCTCGGGCAAGGCGGCGTAGTCGTCCGCGGCGGTCACGTCCCACCTCCCCCGGATACGGTCCACATCTCGTACGGCAGGCGGCGGAGGGCGCAGTCCCGGTGGACCTCCCGCAGCCGCTCGCCGTTCGAGTGGGCGTACGAAGAACCGGCGAATTCGATTGCCAAGGCCGGGGTCGCGGTCGAATCGACCACCACTGAGTCCACCACTTTCTCCCCGTGCCCGCGGGCGGCGGCCACGACCTCCTCGGCCACCCACGCGGCGGCGAGGGCCGGGTGGTACAGGTCGAAGTGGTCGAAAACCTGACCCAAACCGAGGTTGTGGGCGACGGCCGAGGCCGACCGGAGCGGGTTCCGCACGGTCTGGCCGTACCGCCGGGCGGCGGTCGCCGTCGCGGTGTAGAACACCACCCGCCGCGACTCGACTGCGGCCCAGCGCCGCGACAGCTCCCAGGCGAGCGGGCCGAAGTCCGGGTCCGGGTCGCCCGGCGACCAGCGGTAGAAGAGCGCCACCCCGGCCGCGGCCTGGACCGGCAGCGTGTAGCGGGCGAGGAGCCCGATGTCGCACAGTTGCCACAGACGGCGGGCCATGTTCTCCCGCCCGGCGTCCGTGTCCGGCCAGCGGCGGCCGAGGACGGACTCGGCGAGGAGCGGCACCCGAAAGAGGAGTGCCAGGACGATCCACCGGTCGCGGTCGGTGAGGGTGATCATCCGGGCGGCTCCTGGAACTTCCGGGGGCGGCCCGGCCCCCGCTTCGGCGGCTCCGCGAGGGCCGCCTGGCCGTTCGCCCCGGGGGCGGCGAGTTGCGGCACCGGCGGGGCGGCCTCGTCGTTCGGCGGGGCCTCGCCGCTCGCGGCGATGAGCCCGAGGACGGCCCGGGCCGCCTGCTCGTCGGAGACGCCGGTGCCGTCCCCGGCCGTGAGCGCGTCGTTGATGCCGGCGAGGAGGGCGTCCCTCGTCTTCCGGCGGAAGTAAGCCCAGAGCCAGTTCATGAAGGACCTCGCGTCGGGGGACCGCGGACCGCTCGGGTCGGGTCAGCGGGCGGAAATCATCGGGGTGAGGAGTTCGCGGACGCGGGGGGCGACCTTGTACGGCGTCCCCCGGTCGCGGGCGTCCTTCGCCCGGAGGATCTCGCCCTCGGCCTCGGCGAGGAGCCGGAGGTAAGCGGCGCAGAGGCGGGTCATGGTGTCCCGGCGGGCGTAATTGGCCCGGGCGAGTTCGGCGTGCCCGTAGGCCATCGACCGCTGCCACTCCAGCCACTCCGCGTCGGTCTCGGTCGGGTTCTCGTCCACCTGCTTCTGGTGCTCGGCCGCGCGGCGATTGTGCCCCTTCCCGGCCGTGAGGCAGACCCCGGCCTCCTCGTCGAAGGCGATAACGACCGCCCGGGCCTTCTGGAGGTCGGCCTCGGCCCGCTCGACGTCGGTCGGGCCGAGCAGGTAGCACAGGCCGCCGGCGAGCCCGGCGAGGGTGACGGCCAGCGCGACGAACGGGACGACGGTGGCCCGGTGTCTCCAGGCAAGTGCAAGGGGCGAGCGGGGCCACTCGGGGACATCGGAGTTGAATCGGGCGGACGAACAGATGGACGGCACTCCTCGTGGTAGTGGGGGACGTAGCGGCCCCGGTCGGCCGCGGGGCGGTCGGACGACGGGCGTGGGCTGCTGGGTATGGCGCTGACAGTCCTGGGAACGAATGAGGCGATGGGCCGCCGCGCGAACGCCGTCGCACCACACCCGTTCCCTGCGTGACTACCGGTCGCTTCTCGGAATCGCCGCCGGCCGCTGGCTAAAGTCCTCGCCGCACCGCAGGTAGCGCGCGGCGACACGGGAGTGAACTCACGTAGCGGGTGTTGATCGCGATCTCCCCGGCGACCGCGCACTCGTTGCACCCGGGACGGAAGTGGCCGTAAGCCGAACCCCGGAGGCGGCCGAGCCGGATCACGAACGGGGGCAGGTCCAGGGCGAACCAGTCCCGCAGCAGCCGGTCGTAGGCGTAGAGCGTCCGGGCCAGGTCCTTCCAGTCCCACTCCGCGGTCTGCTGGTGGCCCGCCAGCGCCGCGGCGATTTCCGACTCCCCGGATTCGCTCGCCGTCGGGGCGAAAATGCCCGTCGCCGCCTGCATTCGATTTCTCCGGTTTAAACTCGAATCCCCGGCTCGTCGCTTGGGGAATTCATCGCGCCCGAGCGCTCCGCCCGCACCGGGTTTGATCCCCGGGCGGGTTTCTGGCACTCTGCCGGCGGGCGAGCTGCGGCCCGCCACACTGCACACGCATTGGCGGCGCAATTCGGAAGCAGTTTTTTGGAAATTGTTCGTCGCCCGCCGGCCCCGGGTCCGCGGCACGGTCCCGTTCGCCGGGCGCTCCTTCACATGTCACCGAGAGGGGATGGAAACGGTTTTTGTCTATCTGCCGCCTCGGGCGGGTGGGGCCGGTCGGTCGGGGGTACGCCCCGACGGGCCGGTCCCATTCCTTTCTGAGGTGGTAAGCCATGAAGCCGACGATCCTGAGAGGCGAAATGCTGATGTGGGTGAGGCACCTGGTGTCGGATGGCCGCGAGGAGGCCGAGCGGGGCCTGTCCGCGGCCGATCGGTGGGCGGTCGAGTCTGTCGTCGGCACCGCCTGCCAGGACCAGGTGGCTCTGGACAAGTACCTCCACGCGCTGCAGGAAGAGATCGGCAACCGGCCGGCCGGCACGGACACCGGGTTGGACGATCCCGCCACCTGGGACGCCCTATTCCGGAACGGGCTTTCCGTGTTGTCGGACTCGCGGCTGCTCGCCGTCGCGGAGTCCGCCGAGACGATCCGGGAGCTGAACGCCCGGGTCGGTGCCGCCCTGACCGGCGGGACGCTCGCGGTCGAGTGGCACCGCTACCCCAAGGTCATGGCGGATCGAATGTCGGAGGCGGAAATTGACCAGTTAGAGCCGTTTCGGTTTACTCGTAGCGTCGTAGCCACAGTGCCGGATGTAGTTCCGGCACTCCTCAGGGGCGAAG
>JAIEQN010000470.1 GCA_019747685.1 Gemmataceae bacterium | reverse complement strand
CGTCGCCCTGGCCGACGCCTTCCACGACAAGACCAACCAGGCGATGATCGAGAACAAGCAATTCGACGACAAGTGGTGGTGGGAGCGGCTGGAGCGGTTCCTGTACGCCCGGGCTTACGCCGACCCGGCCGCCCCGTTCGGGGCCGACGGGCTGCGGCACTGGGCGTCGGCCCCGGGCGGCGACCCGCACGGCCGGGGCCGCGGGTTCGGTGCCCCGCACTGGGAGGTGAAGGACGGCGTACTCACCCACCGGCCCGGGTACGACGAGGACTTCCTGGCCTTCCGGTCGCCGCTCCGGGGCGACTTCGAGATCACCTGCGAGCTGCGGGTGCAAGGCTGGGAGGAGGCCGCCGTCCACTACGGCGGGCTGCGGATCAGCCCGAACCACGAGTTCAAGAAGCTGATCGTCATCGCCCCCCGCGGCGACCGCCGGGAATCGACCCTGGAGAAGCCGGTCCCGGACGCCAAGCCGCGGTGGTACCGGTACAAGCTGGCGGTCAAGGACGGGGTGCTGACGGCGTCGGTGGACGACCAGGTGATCGGGACGGAGAAGGTCGGGCCGAACGCCGACCCGTGGCTGATGCTCCACGCCCACTACATGAACACCGCCCCGGTCCGCAACCTCGTTATCAACGGCAACCCGGTCGTGCCGAAGGCGGTGGACCTGCTGGCCGACGACGGGCTGGGCTGCTGGCGGGGGGACAGCAACTCCGGGGCCTGGGCCAAGCGGGGCGAGGAGATGTACCACCCCGGCACCCCGGTGCCCGACGACCCGGAGGCCAAGCCGCAGCCGCGGGGCTACCCGGAGGCGGCCGCGTTCTACCACCGGCCGCTGTTGGAGGACGGGGCGGTCGAGTACGAGTGGTACCACGACCCGGGGAAGGCCGACGCCCACCCGGCCCTCGACCGGCTCGTCTTCCTCCTCGACCCGGACGGGGTGAAGTTGCACCGGCTGACGGACGGGGCGCAGGACCGGGCCGGGGCGTCGCCGACGAACGAGGCGGTGGAGCAAGAGCACCGCCGCGGCCCGTCCAAGCTGCCGCTCAAGCCGAAGGCCTGGAACAAGTGCCGGCTGGAGGTGAAGGGGGACGTGGTGGTCGTGTCGGTGAACGGGGTGGCGGTGTACGAGCGGCCGATCCCGCCGGCCAACCTGCGGACGTTCGGGGTGTTCCACTACACGGACCGGGGCGAGGCCCGGGTCCGGTCGATGACCCTGACCGGCGACTGGCCGACCGCCCTGCCGCCGAACGGCGAGCTGTTCGCCCCGAAGAAGTAGGCCGAGCCAAGAGCGGCCGCAGATGAAGACAGGATCAACACAGATTAGAACAAGACGGGAACTGAATTTATTCCGATCTGTGTTCATCCTGTCTTCATCTGCGGCCGGTCCGGGCCGTGTTCTCCGTCCGCAGGAGGTCCGCCGTGGCCCGTCTCACGCCCCTGCTGGTCGCCCTGCTCGTCGCCTCGCCGGCGGCCGGGCAGGAGAAGGTCCGCGGCGGCAAGGCGGACCGGTTCCCGGAGCCGACCCGGTTCGACGAGAAGCCGTTGACCGTCCCGCTCCCGGACGAGGTGCTGGCCGTCGCCTACTCGCCGGACGGGGCGCTGCTGGCCGCCGGGTCGGCCGACGGGGCGGTCGGCCTGTCCGACCCGGCGACCGGCAAGCCGGTGGCCGCCCTCAAGGGGCACACCGACGCCGTCGCGGCCGTCGCCTTCTCCCGGGACGGGTCGCGGCTGGCGTCGGCCTCTTACGACGGCACGGTCCGGGTCTGGGACGTGCCGGGCCGGAAGGAACTGCGGGTGCTGAAGGGGCACACCAACGCCGTGCTGGCGGTGGCCGTGCTGCCGGACGGGCGGGTGGTCTCGGGCGGGGCCGACACCACGGTCAAGGTGTGGGACCCGGCCGCCGGGACCGAGGTTGCCACCCTGGAGGAGCACAAGGGGGCGGTGCGGGCGGTGGCGGTGTCGCCGGACGGGTCGGTCGTCGCCAGCGGCGGGTCCGACCGCCGGGTCCACCTGTGGGACGCGAAGACGTGGGCGAAGACGGCCACCCTCCGGGGGCACGGCGGGTTCGTCCGGGCGGTCGCCTTCTCGCCCGACGGAACGCTCCTGGCGACCGCCGCCGAGGACAACCAGGGGCGGGTCTTCCACGTCGCCACCGGGCTGCTCCGGCACACCCTGGCCGGGCACGCCGAGCCGGTGACCGGGATCGCCTTCTCGCCCCGCGGCGGGCTGATCGCCACCACCTCGGCCGACAAGGCGGTGCGGCTGTGGGAGGCGGCCACCGGCGGCGAACTGGCGGTGCTGGACGAGGGGCACGCGGAGGCGGTCGCCGGGGTGGCGTTCGCCCCGTCCGGCCGGCAACTGGCGACCGCCGGGGCGGACCGGATCGTCGGACTGTGGGCCGCCGCCCTGCCGACCGTGTACGCCTCGGAGACCCTCACCGGCCCGGAGTCGGCCGGCGGGGTCGCGGCCGTCTCCCCGGACGGGCGGTGGACGGCGGTGGCCGGCGAGCGGTTCACTATCGTTCTGCTCGACGCCCGGACCGGCAAGGCGGCCGGCGAACTCCGCGGCCACCGGGCGGCCGTCACCAAGCTCTTGTTCAGCCCGGACGGGTCGCGGCTGCTGTCGGCCGGCCGGGACCGGGTCGCCCTGCTCTGGGACGTGGCCGCGGGCAAGCGGTTGGCCACCCTCGACGGGCACCGCGGGATCGTCCGGGCGGCCGCGTTCTCGGCCGACGGCCGGGCGTTCGCCACCGCCGGGTCGGACAAGCGGGTCCTGGTGTACGACAGCCCGCCGGCCGGGGCCGCCCCGGGCGAGTGCCGCGAGCGGCTGGTGATCGACGGCTGCCGCGGGGCGGTGAACGCCGTCGCCTTCTCGGCCGACGGGAAGTGGGTCGCGGCCGGGACTGACCCCATCACCCGCGGCGGGCCGGCCGAGGTGGCGGTGTTCGACGCCGCGTCCGGGGCGAAGGTAGCCGGCTGGGCCGACCACCCGGCGGCGGTGGCAGCGGTCGCCTTCCACCCGTCCCGGCCGGTCCTGGTGTCGGCCGGGGCCGACCCCGGGTTCCGGGCCTGGGACGTGAGCACCGGGAAGGCACTCGCGGCCCGCAAGACCCAGGCGCCGCTGACGGCCGCCCTGTTCGCCCCGGGCGGGGCCGAGCTATTGACCGGGTCGGCCGGGCGGGCGGTGACGGCCTGGGACGCCGACACCTGGCAGGAACAGGCCCGGTTCGTCGGCCACACCGGGGCCGTGTCCGGGCTGTTCCCGGCCGCCACGTCCGACCGGTTCTACACCGCGGCCGACGACCGGACGGTCCGCACCTGGTCGCTCGTCCGGTCGGCGGCCACCGGCGCCCGGTTTTCCGGCCACGAGAGCTGGGTAACGGGGGTGGCCCTGACCCCGGACGGCAAGACGGTGGTGAGCGGCAGCTACGACGGGACCGTCCGGGCGTGGAACGTCGACGACCCGAAGGACGTGGCCGTGATGGAGGCCCACGAGTCGAAGGTGTACGCGATCGCCGTCAGCCCCGACGGGAAGCGGGCGGCGTCGGCCGGCGGGATGGGCGAGGTGTACGTCTGGGACCTGGAGGCGAAGGAGCAGTTGGTCCGGCTCGAAGGGCACGACGACGAGACGCGGGTTTCCGGCATCGCGCTCAGCCCGGACGGGAAGCGGGTGGTGACGGCCGGGGAGGACGGGACGATCCGGGTCTGGGAGGTCGACGGCGGCAAGGAGGTGGCGAAACTGAAGACGCCGGGGGCGGTCACGGCCTTCGCCCTGTCGCCGGACGGGAAGCGGGCGGCGGCCGCCGGCGGGCCGATGCACGCGGTCGTCGTGTACGACCTGGAGGGGAAGAAGGAGGTCGGCCGGCTCCGCGGGCACACCGGGCCGGTGGCGGCGGTCGTCTTCACCCCGGACGGCGGCCGGCTGGTGACGGCCTCGGCCGACCGGACGGCCCGGGTGTGGGACGCCGGGACGTTCGCCGAGGTCGGCCGGTTCACCGGGCACGGGGCGGCCGTCCGCGGGGTGGCGGTGTCGGCCGACGGCAAGACGGCGGTGTCGGTCGGGCACGACCGGGTGAACCGGGTGTGGAGTCTGACGACGTTCCGGCAGACGGCGGCGTTCGAGGCCCACGCCCGGCCGCCGCTGGCCGCGGCGGTGTCGGCCGACGGCAAGACCGTCTTCTCCGGCGGGGCCGACGGCTACCTGGTCCGCTGGCGGCCGGGCGGGAACTAGCCGTGGGAACGATCGGCCGCAGATCAACGCGGATGAACACGGATTGCCGTGTTGAAGACATCTAGCCCCCGGCGTCTCGGTGTTGTAACCCGGCGGCATGAGGACGAGCGGACGGA
>JAIEQN010000384.1 GCA_019747685.1 Gemmataceae bacterium | reverse complement strand
GCCGGGTTCGCCGGCGCGACCGCCCGCCGGAGTTGACGCAGCCCGGGCAGGTCGAGCCCGCGGCGGAGGGGCAGGGCGTGGACCGGGACGCCGGCCCGGCGGAGGTCGTCGGCGATCGGCGTGTCGGCCGGCCCGAGGACCCCGACCTCGACCGCGTACCGGCCGGCCAGCGCCGGGGCCAGTAGCCCGAGCTGCCGGGTCGCCCCGGACGGGCCGAGGTCGGACGCCAGGAGGAAGAGTTTCGAGTTTCGAGTTTGAAGTTTCGAGTAGGCCACCTCGATCGGGCCCCGACGCGGTGATAACGACCCAGAGCCCGGGGTGCCGGGAACTTGGGACTCGAAACTCGAAACTATTGCAACACCCCGACGAACGGCAGGTGCCGGTACTCGTCGTTGTAGTCAAGCCCGTACCCGACCACGAACCGGTCCGGGATGGAAAAGGCCACGAAGTCCGGCTCGAACGGCACCTCCTGCCGGCCCTCCTTCCGCAAGAGGACCGCCACCTTGACCGACCGGGCCCCTTTGTCCAGCAGCCGGGCGACCACCCGGGTCAGCGTCTTGCCGGTGTCCAGGATGTCGTCCACCAGGAGCACGTCCCGGTCGGCCAGGTCGGGCAACAGCTCGTCCCGGATGACCAGCACCCCGGCGGTGGTCGCCTCCCCGCGGTAGCTCGACGCGGTCAGGAAGGCGACCCGCAGCGGCAGGTCGACCCCCCGGATCAGGTCGGCCAGGAACACCACGCACCCGTTCAGCACCCCGACCACCGTGACCGGCCGGCCGGCGTAGGCCCGGGTCACCTCGGCGGCGAGTTCCGCCACCCGGTCGCGGATGCGGTCGGTGGGGATCAGGACTTCCATGCCGGTAGTTTCGAGTTTGGAGTTCCGAGTTTCAAGTTCGGCCGGGCGCCGGTCGTTCGCCACTACACTGAACCGGTACTGTTCGGCGGGCGTCATTGGGGTGGTTGCGGACTCGAAACTCGAAACTCCAAACTCGAAACGGAAGAGATGGCCAAGCGGCTCGACCAGGTGCTGGTGATCGACATCGAGTCGACCTGCTGGGAGGGCGGGTTCCCGCCCCGGGGGCAGGCCAACGACATCATCGAGGTCGGCCTCTGCCCGCTCGACCTGGCCACCGGCCGGCGGCCGGAGAAGGTCAGCATCCTGGTCCGCCCGGAGCGGTCGACCGTCGGCCCGTTCTGTACCGGGCTGACGACGCTCACCCAGGAGCAGGTGGCCGCCGGGGTGGCGTTCAAGGACGCCTGCAAGCGGCTGGAGGACGAGTACCACTCGCACGAGCGGCTGTGGGCCAGCTACGGGGACTACGACCGCCGGCAGTTCGAGAAGCAGTGCCGGGAGGTCGGCGTCCGCTACCCGTTCGGCCCGAGCCACCTGAACGTCAAGACGTTATGCTCGCTCGCCCTGGGCCTGCCGAGCGAGGTCGGCTTGCCGCAGGCCCTGGCTCACTTCAACCTACCCCTCGAAGGGACCCACCACCGCGGCCACGACGACGCCTGGAACGTCGCCGCCCTCCTGGCCGAGGTGGTTAAGAAGATGCGGGGATGAAGGGCCGAATCACTCCGGCCGCGGGGTGGAGGGAGTTCGACCTCCGGGGCCGGCGGCACGCGCCCGGGCCGGAGAAGGCCCTGGCCGAGGTGGGCGTGAGGGGACGGGGTGAAGTGGCGGCCGGCTCACCCTCGTGGTCGGGGGCGGTGGCCGGTCGGGGAACGGCGGCCGCGGCGGCGCGAAACGACCCGGCCCGGGGAGGCGCCCGGGGCCGGGTGGGTTGTCGTGGCCCGTGCCGGTCAGTGGCGGATGCGGAAAGTGATCCGGCCCTTGGTCAGGTCGTAGGGGCTGATCTCGACCTTCACCCGGTCCCCGGGGATGATCCGGATGTAGTGCTTCCGCATCTTCCCCCCGATGTGGGCGATCAGCTCCCCGCCGATGTCCAGCTCGACCCGGAAGGTGGTGTTCGGCAGGGCCTGCTTGACCCGCCCCTCCACCTCGATCGCCTCTTCCTTCGCCATGCTGTCAACGTCCCTTCGTTGTGGTCCCGGCCGCGGGGGCGAACCGTCCACCATACCCGGTCCCGCCCGGGGCGGACAGGGCAGAACCGGCCGGGAGGCGGCCTACCGGAACGTCTTGCTCTTCGACGCCGGGGTCAGGATGACCAGCGCGAGGTGGGCACTGAGGGCGCGGGAGGGCGTCAGCCGGCCCCCGGAGGCGTCGTACACCAGGTAGAACTCGTGGTTGGTCGGGTGGACCAGCCGGTCGGTGAACGCCCGGTCCCACCCCCACCCGCGGCCGAGCAGGGTGAGGACGAACGCGGGGACGTCGAGTTGGTCGGTCGGCATCGGGACCTCGGGAGGCGGGCCGGGCGCCCCCCGAGCATACCCGGCCGGCCTCCCGCCCGCCACCGGCGACTGGTGGATCGGCGACCGGACCGTAAGTTGATGGGGCCGGGGCCGGCACACGGCCGGACCCGGGCGTCAACGGGGGGCGGTATGGGGCTGCGGATGCGGGTTCACGACCGGGAGCCGATCGGGGCCGCCCTGCGGCGGTTCAAGAAGCTGATCGAGCGGAGCGGGATGAAGCGGGAGCTGCGGGCCCACGAGTACTACGAGAAGCCGTGCGAGGCCCGGACCCGGAAGGAGGCCAAGCGGCGGTCGGCCATCCGCAAGGCCCTGCTCGGCAAGCCGGCCAAGAAGGACCGGCCGTACTGACCGCCGGCCGGCGAACGCAGTCGCCCCGGGCCGGTGCGGGGTAGTGTCTCACTTCGGGTGGCCGGGGCAGAGTCATCGATGCCCCGGTGAACGGCACGAACCCGGCTATCGCGGACTCCGCCCCGGCCACCCCAGATCACCACCGCCGAAACGCCCCGCGCCCCGGCAGCCGTCGGTCGCATTTTCCCCGGTTTTCCCGCACCTGCCCCGTTCCCGCTCCCATCAGACACGGCACGTCGGTACTTTTCGGACGGAATCTTTGCCCGGCCGGAAATCTCGTCCTACGGTTTTGCACTCGCTCGCCACGCCCTCGCCCCCACCCCGCTGACCGGGCTATGCCCGGCCGGGGGCGCTGTCGCCCGGTGTTACCCGATACCCGTGCGTAAGGGCCTCTCCGTGAAGAAGCTCCGCTCGTTCCGCCCGTCGTTCGAGTTCTTGGAAGGCCGGGACGTGCCGGCCGCCTGGTACGTCGCCACCACCGGCAGCGACACCGCCGCCGGCACCCTGGCCGCCCCGTTCCGCACCCCCCAGAAAGCCGCCGCCGTCGCCAACCCCGGCGACACCATCAACCTCCGGGCCGGCACCTACACCGGGAACGTGACCATCCGGGACGCCGACCTCACGATCCAGTCCTACCCCGGCGAGCGGGCCCGGGTGTCCGCCCCGACCACCGACCCGGCCGTCGACACTACCCTCTGGGCCAACGCCCGGGGCGTCCGGGTCCTGAACCTCGACCTCGACGGCGGGTACTACTACACCCTCAAGTTCGAGGCCGCCGGCGGCCGGGTCGAAGGGTGTACCCTCACCGACAGCGGCCGGGACGTGGTCAAGCTGGTGCCCGGGGCCGACGACGTGGTCATCAAGGGGAACGAGATCGCCCGGTCCGGCCGGCGGGACGCGACCAACGCCGAGGGCATCGACAACGTCAACGCCGACCGGATGCTGGTCCAGGACAACGACATCCACGACATCGCCACCACCGGGGTGTACGCCAAGGGCGGGGCGACCGGGGTCGTCATCGAGCGGAACCGGGTGGTGACCGCCACCACCGGCATCGTGCTCGGCGGCGACACGGACCTCGTCTGGTTCGACACGGTGGCCAACCCGGGGCTGTACGAGAACATCGACGGGACCGTCCGCAACAACCTGGTCCAGGGCACCACCTACGCCGGGGTGGCCCTGGTCGGGGCGCTCCGCCCGCGGGTGTACAACAACACCCTGGTGGACGTGGCCCGGACGGCCCAGGGGGCTTTCTACCTCGACGGCATGACCCACGGGGCGACGACCGCCCGGACGACCGACCCGACGGTGGTGAACAACGTGGCCACCCAGACGGCGGCCAGCACCCGGCCGGCGGTGGTCGTCCGGGCCGACGGCGGGGCCGGGGCCCTGACCCTGGGGAACAACCGGTATTACGACGCCGGGGGGGCGGCCCAGTTCCGGGACGAGCGGGGCGGGGTGTGGGTCGGCGGGCTGGCCCTGTGGCAGGCCCGGTCCGGGGAGGCCGGGAGCACCGAGGGCGACCCGTCCCTGGCCGCCGACGGCCACCTGGCCGCCGGCAGCCCGTGCGTGGACGCCGGCCGGGCGGTCGCCGGGCTGACCGACGACCTGGA
>JAIEQN010000218.1 GCA_019747685.1 Gemmataceae bacterium | reverse complement strand
GTCGCCACCATCCCGGCCCACGCCGGCCCGGCCGCCGGGCTGGCCGTCCCCGGCGACGGGTCGGCCGTCGTGTCGGCCGGTGACGCCGTCGCCCGCCGGTGGCCGCTCGCACCTGGAGGATCGCCATGACCCGGCCCGCAACCGTCCTGGCCGTCCTGCTCGCCGCCGGGCCGGCGTCCGCCGCCGACCCGGCCGCCCTCGCGGCCGCCGTCGATCGGCACATCGAACGGCCGCTGACATCAGCAAGTATTCCCGCCGCCCCACCGGCCGACGACGCGGCCTACTTCCGGCGGCTGCACCTGGCCCTGGTCGGGCGGGTGCCGGCCCCGGGCGACGCCCGCGCCTTCGTCGCCGACCCCGACCCGGACAAGCGGGCCAAGGCGATCGACCGGCTCTTGGCGTCGGCCGCGTCGGCGAACTACCTGGCCGCCGTCTGGCGGGGCTATCTGCTCCCCGAGGCGTTGACCACGCCGGAAGTGGCCGCCCAGGTGCCGGGGTTCCAGGCGTGGCTCCGCGAACGGTTCGCGTCCAACGCCCCGTACGACAAGACCGTCCGCGACCTCCTGGCCGCCCCGCTGGCCGGGC
The DNA here is from genome assembly GCA_019747685.1 of Gemmataceae bacterium. Classification (GTDB taxonomy): domain Bacteria; phylum Planctomycetota; class Planctomycetia; order Gemmatales; family Gemmataceae; genus Urbifossiella. The sequence continues at coordinate 3,741 of JAIEQN010000218.1, read as the reverse complement.
AACGCGCCTTGTCGCGGCGGAACGAGCCGGAGGACCCGGCCACCAGCCCGATGGCCTTCTACGTGGCCAAGGACGGCAAGCCGGAGAACCTGGCGGCCGCCACCAGCCGGCTGTTCCTCGGGGTGCAACTGGAGTGCGCCCAGTGCCACGACCACCCGTTCGCCCGGTGGACCCGGGACCAGTTCTGGGGGCTGGCCGCGTTCTACGGCGGGGTCGAGCGTCCGACCCCGGGCGGGGCGGTCCGCGAGGTGGCCGACCGCCGGGAACTGGCCGTCCCGAACACCGAGCGGATCGCCCGCCCGGCGTTCCTCGACGACAAGGAGCCGGCGATCCGCTACCGGACCAGCCCGCGGGCGACCCTGGCCGACTGGGTGACCGCCCCGGACAACCCGTTCTTCGCCCGGGCGGCGGTGAACCGGGTGTGGGCCCACCTGTTCGGGGTCGGGCTGGTGGACCCGGTGGACGACCTGCACGAGCAGAACCCGCCCAGCCACCCGGAGCTGCTGGACGAGCTGGCCGCCAGCTTCCGGGCCGGCGGGTACGACCTGCGGTTCCTCCTCGCCGGCCTCTGCCGGTCGGCAGCGTTCGGCCGGTCGAGCGGGCTGACCGACCCGCGGCAGCAGGACGCCCGGCTCTACGCCCGGTTCCCGGTCCAGGGGCTGCCGGCCGAGGTGCTATTCGACAGCTTCGCGGCCGTCATCGGGGAGCCGGCCGACGCCAGCGGCGGCGGGTTCCTGGCCGACGGCTCGGCCAAGCGGCAGTTCCTGGAGACGTTCAACCGGGTCGGCCGGCCGACCGAGGTGACGACCACGATCGTGCAGGCCCTGGCCCTGATGAACGGCCCGCTGGTCGGCGGGGCGGCGGCCCCGGGCCGCGGCCGGACGCTCGACGCCATCCTCGGGCTGCCGGGGCTTTCGGCCGGGGAGCGGGTCGACGCGATCTACTACCTGGTACTCAGCCGCCCGCCGTCGCCGGAGGAGGCGGCCCGGGCCGGCCGGCACGTCGCCCCCGGCTCGCCGGACCGGTACGGCGACCTACTCTGGGCCTTACTCAACAGCGCCGAGTTCCGCACGACCCACTGAGGGCGAAGAACCAGACCGGCCACAGATGAAACCGGAGAGACACAGATCAAGAAAAATTCTGACTTTGATCTTGTCTTGATCTGTGTCTCTCCGGTTTTCATCTGTGGCCGATTTCACCCGATTTCGGAGGGCCGCTCATGTTCGACCTGTCGCGCCGCCGGTTCCTGCGGGCCGGGGCCGTGTCCGTCGGGGTCGGGGTGTCCGGGTGGCTCGACCGGCTGGCCGCGGCCGCCGGGCCGAAGCCGAAGCGGTCGTGCGTCCTCCTGTGGATGAGCGGCGGCCCGGCCACCATCGACCTGTTCGACCTGAAGCCGGGTCACGCCAACGGCGGGCCGTCGAAGGAGACGGCGACCGCCGCCCCCGGGCTCCGCTGGACCGAACACCTGCCGAAGCTGGCCGACCACGCCAAGGACCTGGCCGTCCTGCGGGGGATGTCCACCAAGGAGGGCGACCACGGGCTGGCCACCTACGTCATGCGGACCGGGAACCGGCCGCAGGGGGCGATCGAGTTCCCGACGGTCGGGGCGCTGGTGGCCAAGGAGCTGGCCGACCCGGCCGCCGACCTACCGCCGTTCGTCAGCGTCGCCCCGCAGCGGGCCCTGGCCGCCAACGCCTTCGGCCCCGGGTTCCTGGGGCCCAAGTTCGGCCCGCTGATGGTGGCCGACGGGCAGGGGTCGGCCCCGGCCGCCGACGCCGACCGGCGGCTGCGGGTGGAAAACCTGTCCCCGTTCGCCGGGGTGTCGGGGCCGCAGGCCGACGACCGGCTGGCCCTGATGCGGGACCTGGAGGCCCCGTTCCTGACCGCCCGCCCGGGAACGACCACCGACGCCCATCGGGCGGCGTTCGCGGCCGCCGTCCGGCTGATGAAGCCGGAGACCGCCCGGGCGTTCGACCTCGGCGACGAGCCGGACGCGGTCCGCGACCGGTACGGCCGGACGCTGTTCGGCCAGGGGTGCCTCCTGGCCCGCCGGCTGGTCGAGCGGGGCGTCCCGTTCGTCGAAGTCACCCTCGACGGGTGGGACACCCACGGCCAGAACTTCGACGCGGTCAAGACCCTGTGCGGGACGCTCGACCCGGCGTGGTCGGCCCTGATGGCCGACCTGAAAGACCGCGGGCTGCTCGGGTCGACCACCGTGGTCTGGATGGGCGAGTTCGGCCGGACCCCGAAGATCAACCGCCAGACCGGCCGGGACCACTTCCCGGACGCCTGGGCGGCGGTACTGGGCGGGGCCGGAATCAAGGGCGGGCAGGCGGTCGGCAAGACGGGCAAGGACGGGATGAAGGTGGAGGACCGGCCGGTCTCCGCCCCGGACCTGCTGGCCACCCTGTTCAAGGCGGTCGGGATCGACACCGAGACCCAGAATCTGTCGAACGTCGGCCGGCCGATCCCGGTGGTGGACAAGGCGGCCGCCCCGGTGGCGGAGGTGCTGCTGTGACCGCGGCCGTCCTGATGCTGCTCGCCGCCGCCCCGGCCGCGGACCCGCCGGCGACGGCGGTGGAGGCGGTCCACTTCGCCCCGGGCGGGCCGGTCCGGGTGCGGGTGGCGGTCCGCATCGGCGGCCGGCCGACCGAAGCCGTCTGGGCCGAGGCCGTGGACGCCCTGTTCCGGCTGGCCGACCGCAACGGGGACGGGGTGCTGGACGAGGCCGAGCGGAAGCCGTTCGCCGCCGGCCGCGACCAACCCGAGGAAATCGGCGGCCCGGTCCGGCCGCTGCGGCTGACCTTCGGCCGGGGCGACGAGCGGGTGACGCCCGAAGCCTTCCGGACGGCCGTCAAGGCGGCCGGCCGCGGCCCGGTGACGGCCGCCGCGACCGCCGGCCGGGCCGATTCCGACCGACTCACCGACGCCCTGTTCCGCCTCCTCGACGCCGACCGCGACGGCACGCTGTCGGCCGCCGAGCTGGCCGCCGCCCGGGACCGGCTGGCCGGCCTGGACGCGGACGACGACGAGTGCATCTCCGACGCCGAGCTGCTCGGCCGCCCGCCGGCCCGGTCGGCCGGGCCGGTCGTTCCCCAGGTGGCCGACGAGGAGGCGGACGCCCCGGCCGATTACCTGTTCCAGTCCGGCCCGCCGGCGGCCGACGTGAAGCGGCTGCTGGCCGCCCGCGGCGGCGACCGGGCGACTACCCTGAACCGCACCGAGTTCGGGGCCGACCCGGCCCTCTTCGCCGCCCTCGACCAGGACAAGAACGGGAAGCTCGACCCCGACGAACTGGCCGCCTGGCTGGCCCACCCCTGTGACGGCACGGTGTCACTCGACCTGGCGGAATCGCCGCCCGGCGGGCCGGTGTTCGACCGGCCCGGGCTGTCGGTCCGGCTCGACCCGCCGGCCGGGGTGGCGGCCGCCCGCCGGACATCGGTCCCCCTCCTCCCGCTCCCCCCGAAGGACGGGGGCCTCGACCGCAAGGCGCTCGACGGCCGGCCCGGCGAACTCCTGCTGTTCGACCTCGCCGACCGGAACGGCGACGGCAAGCTGGACGCGGCCGAACACGACGCGGCGACGAAGGCGTTCGCGGCCCTGGCCGCCTGCCGGGCCGAGGTCACGTTCGCCGACGCCGGCCGCGGGCTGTTCGAGCTGCTCGACCGGAACGGGGACGGCCGGCTCTCGCCGCGGGAACTGGCCCGGGCGAAGGACCTCGGGCCGGTCGCCCGGGCCGGG
>JAIEQN010001004.1 GCA_019747685.1 Gemmataceae bacterium | reverse complement strand
TCGCCACCGCCCCCCCGAAGGCCCGGCACGTCGCCCGGGCCCGGAACGAGGTGCCCGTCCGCCGGACCAACCGGATCGCCATCCGCCACCGGCTCGGCACCGTGGTGGCCGTGATCGAGGTCGTGTCGCCGGGCAACAAGGCCAGCCGGTCGGCCCTCCGGGCGTTCGTCGAGAAGACCGCCGACTTCCTCCAGCAGGGCGTCCACGTCCTCGTCGTCGACCTGTTCCCGCCCACCCCCCGCGACCCCCAGGGCATCCACAAGGCCGTCTGGGACGAGATCGAGGAGGAGCCGTTCGAGCTACCCCCGGACGAGCCGCTGACCCTGGCGTCCTACGTCGCCGGGGTGCCGAAGACGGCCTACGTCGAGCCGGTCGGGGTCGGCGACGACCTGCCCGACATGCCGATCTACCTCGACCCGGTGAGCTACGTGCCGGTGCCGCTGGAGGCCACCTACCGCACGACGTGGGCGAGCTGCCCGGAGGACATGCGGGAGGCCGTCGAGCACCCGGGCGGCTGACCCGGCGCTCAACTTGTGCGGCTTGTGTGGCTTTTCGCCCTACCCCGATCCCACTTCCCGCGGTAGAGTCCCCAGAGCCCTCCCCGGGAGTGCCCGGCGTGGGCGATAGAGATGGTGTGGCCGGTTCGCACCGGCACGACCCGCCGGAGGCCAACACCTTGCCCGCCCCCCGCGTCCTCGTCCTGTACAACCAGCCGGTCCTCCCCGCCGACCACCCCGACGCCGGGTCCGAGCACGACGTGTTGGACACGGTCGACGGGACGGCCAAGACGCTCGCCGCGGCCGGGTTCGACGCCCCCCGGCTGGCCATCAGCCACGACCCCCAGCCGCTCTTGGACGAGCTGAAGCGGAACCCGCCGGACGCCGTGTTCAACCTGTTCGAGGGCCTGGCCACCCAGACCGCCACCGAGGTGTCGGTCGCGGCCCTGTTGGAGTGGCTGAACGTCCCGTTCACCGGCTGCCCGTCGGCCGCCCTGGCCCTCGGCCGGGATAAAATCCGGACCAAGCACCTGCTGGCCGCGGCCGGCATCCCGACCCCGCCGTACCAGGTGATCGACCCGGCCCTGGGGCCGGCCGGGAAGTGGGCCGGGGGGTGGCCGGCGATCGTCAAGCCGGCCCTCCAGGACGCCAGCGTCGGGATCGACCAGGGGAGCGTGGTCACCACCCAGAAGGAGTTGAACGCCCGGGTCCGGCACCTGATCCGGGCCTACGGCCCGCCGGTGCTGGTCGAGCGGTTCATCACCGGCCGGGAGTTCCACGCCAACCTCGTCGAGGACGCGGCCGGGGACCTGACCCTCTTGCCGCCGGCCGAGATCGGGTTCACCAACGACCAGCCGGGGCTGTGGCCGGTGTACACGTTCACCGCCAAGTGGCACGTCGACAGCGACGAGTACCAGGCGGCCCCGCTGCTGTCCCCGGTGACCATCCCGGACGACGCCTTCGGCCGGCTGCGGGCGATCGGGGAGAAGGCGTACCGGCTGCTCGGGTGCCGGGACTACGCCCGGCTGGACGTGCGGATGACCGAGGACGGCGGGTTCTCGGTGCTGGAGGTGAACCCGAACCCGTACCTGGACAGCCTGGCCCTGGTGAACGGGCTGGCGGCCATCGGCCGGACCCACGAGGGGCTGGTGGTCGGCCTGGCCCTGGCGGCCATCGCCCGGGGCGGGAGGACCGTCCCGCCCGGGTTCATCACCGTCCCGGCCCCGGCCGCGGTGGTGTGACCGGGCGCGGGGGCGTGGCCCTGCGGGTGGCGCGGATTCCGCCGCAGCCGCCCGCCGGCGAAACCCCGGGTGACCGGCAATCCCCTCTTCCATCGGCGCCGGGCCGGGCGGACAATCCACCTCACCCGCGTCCCCCGCCTCGACCCGGCACCCGAACCGCCCATGCCCCTGCCCCTGCCCGTCGTCCTGGCCAACCCCGGGGCCACCTTCGACTGCTCCTTCGGCCGGGGCTGCGAGGGCGTCTGCTGCCGCAACGGCCGGCCGAGCGTGGACGCCGAGGAGGCGGCCCGGATCACGGCGCTGCTACCCCGGGTGCTGCCGCGGCTGCGGCCGGACGCCCGGGCGGTGGTCGAGGCCGGCGGGTTCCTGTCGGCCCGGACCAAGCTCGGCCGGCCGATGGTCCGGGTCTCCGGCGGGTGGTGCGTCTTGTTCAACGGCGGGTGCGTGCTGCACGCGGTCGGGGCCGAGGACGGCGACCCGCTCGGGTACAAGCCGTCCCAGTGCGCCCTGTTCCCGCTGGAGCGGGGCGACGGCGGCGACTGGTACGTCCGCCAGTGGGGCTACCGCGGGGAGGGGTGGGACCTGTTCTGCCTGAACCCGGCGAACACCGCCCGCCCGGCGGCCGAGGCGGTGGCCGGCGAGCTGGCCCTGGCCGGGTCGTTCGCCGCCGAGCCGGCCGTGGTCGTGGCGATGCCGACCGACGACCGGCCGCACCCGCCGGCCTTCCCGCCGGGCGAAGTGGCCCGCCCTACTTGACACCCCCGGCCGGCCCTAGAATGATGGACGGTAATTTGCCGTCCGCCCCCGCGCGGGCCGGTGCGGCCCGTATATCCCCGCCCGCCCGGTCGCTCCCCCGGAGAAGAGGTCGTCATGGCGTCCCAACCCGCCCGCCGCCGGCGGCTCGAAGTCGAAGACATCGGGGACATCGCGGTCGTCCAGTTCGTGGACAAGAAGATCCTGGACGAGCAGAACATCCAGATGATCGGGGACGACCTGTTCCGGCTGGTCGACGAGCTGGGCCGGCGGAAGGTGCTGTTGAACTTCGCCAACGTCGAGTTCATGTCCAGCGCCGCCCTGGGCAAGCTGATCACCCTGCACCGGAAGCTCCAGGCGGTGCAGGGGAAGCTGATCCTGTGTAAGATCGCCAAGGAGATCCTGGACGTGTTCAAGATCACCAAGCTGGACAAAATTCTGGAGATCAAGCCGGACGAGCAGAGCGGGCTGCAGTCGTTCTGACCCCCCGGGCCGGACGCCCGCGGACCCCGCGGCAGGACAGCATGACCCCCAGCCCCGACCCGGTCACCGCCGACGTGACGATCCCGAGCGACCTGGGGGAGGCCCACGCCCTCCAGGCCCGGATCGAGGACGCCCTGCAGGCGTTCGGGTACGGGGACCGGGACGTGTTCGCCATCCGGCTGGCCCTGGAGGAGGCCCTGGTCAACGCCATCAAGCACGGCAACCAGCTCGACCCGGACAAGCGGGTCCACGTCCGGTACACGGTCGCCCCGGACCGGTTCGACGTGCGGATCGCCGACGAGGGGCCGGGGTTCGACCCGGCGGCCGTCCCGGACCCGACCGAGGACGACTTCATCGAGCGGCCGTGCGGCCGGGGGTTGCTGCTCATCCGCGGGTTCATGTCGTCGGTCGAGTACCACGGGTGCGGCAACGTCGTCACCATGTCGAAGCTCCGCAACGGCCACCCGGCCGGCGGGTAGCCCGCCGGGGGGCCGTGCGATGCCGCTCCGCGACCACTTCCGCCCGCCGGTCAGCCGGCGGCACTCGTGGGAAGGGTTCTTCGGCGGCTGGCCGGCAGTCGCCGGGCAACAACTCGTTCGCCGCCTACCCCCCGGGTACTCCGCCGAGCCGCGGGTCCACCTCGGTGCCTATCGCGCGGAAGACGAAGGGGATGACCCGGACGAGCCTCCCCCGGTCGTGGTGCCGGCGGGGCCGGTCGTCCCGGCTCCCGAACCGCGGCCCGGGTCATGGGCACCCCCGCCGCCGGCCCAGGCCGGCCCGACCGACCTGTCCGAGGAGTACGAGTACGGGGTCCGGATTTACGAAGAGGATTATGCTCGTCGGTTGGTCGCGGTGGTGGGGTTCGTGAGCCCGGGGAACAAGAACCGGGCGGTGGGCCGGCGGGCCTTCGTGGCGAAGTACGCCCACCTACTGCGGAAGGGCGTCTCGGTCGGCGTGGTGGACGTGGTCACGACGGGCCAGCAGAACCTGTACCACGACTTCCGCGGCGAGGTCGGTTGCCCGGTGTCCGCGGCCGAGCGGCCGGGCTTGTACGCGGCAGCCTGCCGGGTCGTGCCGTCCTACCACCCCGGCCTGCGTGGACGGTTCGAAGCGTGGGAGTACCCGCTCGCGGCCGGTCGGCCGTTGCCGGTACTACCGCTCTGGTTGGACCACGACCTCGCCGTCCCGCTGGAGTTGGAAGAGAGCTACGAAGAGACCTGCCGGGTCCTGGGCATTTCCTGAACCCGTAAGCATGTCGGCCCCCGCCTTTTTTTCTACGGCGGCAAAGCTGACTGGTTGAGTTTGGCCTCCAGGCCGCGGAGGTGACCTTCAGGATCGCGGCGG
>JAIEQN010000837.1 GCA_019747685.1 Gemmataceae bacterium | reverse complement strand
GTTGTGAGTAATGGCGCGGGGGGGGCGTGACCCCCCGGTTGGGTGTAACAATCCGGGGGCTCCCGCCCCCCGCTCGCCGGGAGAAGATGATGCGGAAGCGGCTGGCGATCGTCGGAAACGGGATGGCGGCCGGCCGGCTGCTCGACGAACTCGTCCGCCGGGACGCCGGCCGGCACTTCGACATCGCCGTGTTCGGGGAGGAAGCCCACGGCTGCTACAACCGCATCCTCCTCGGGCGGGTGCTGGGCGGCGGGACGCCGGCCGACATCATGCTCAAGCCGGCGGCGTGGTACGCGGACACCGGGGTGACGTTCCACGCCGGCGTCATGGTCACGAGGCTCGACGGGTCCGGCCGGAAGCTATCGACCGCGGACGGCCGCGAGTTCCCCTACGACGTGGCCGTGTTCGCTACCGGGTCGGCCCCGTTCGTCCCGCCGCTCGACGGGCTGCGGACGGCCGCCGGTACACCCAAGCCGGGCGCGTTCCTCTTCCGCACCGTGGACGACTGCGAGCGGATGCGGGCCTATGCCCGGCCGGCGTCGTCGGCCGTGGTCCTCGGCGGCGGGCTGCTCGGGCTGGAGGCGGCGAAGGCCCTGTCCGACCTCGGCATGCACGTCACGGTGGTCCACCAGCCCGAATGGTTGATGAACCAGCAACTCGACCGGCCGGGCGGCGAGTTCGTCCGCCGGGGGGTCGAGCGGCTCGGCATCTTCGTCCGGACCGGGGCCACCGCGATCGGCGTCGTGGGCGACGACAAGGTCGAGGGCGTCGTCTTGCGGTCGGGCGAGGTGCTGTCGGCCGACTTGTTCGTGATCGCCGCCGGGGTCCGCCCGCGGGCCGAGGTGGCGGCCGCGTCCGGCGTTCCCGTCAGGCGGGGCGTCGTCGTCAACGACCTGCTGGCCACCGCCGTGCCGGGCGTGTTCGCCCTCGGCGAGTGCGCCGAACACGCCGGCGTCGTGTACGGGGTGGTGCCGCCGATCTGGGAGCAGTGTCAGGTCCTCGCGGACGTACTGACCGGGGCCAACCCGACGGCCCGGTATCGCGGGTCGAAGGTCTACACGAAGCTGAAGGTGGCCGGCGTCGAGGTGACCAGCATGGGGCTGGTCGACGCCCAGTTCGACGCCGACGAGGTGATCCAGGTCATCGAGGACCGGCGGGGCATTTACCGCAAGCTGGTCGTCCGGGACGGCAAGTTGGTCGGGGCGTCGCTGGTGGGCGACGGCGAGGCGGCCGCGACTCTGGCCCGGTGGTTCGACCGCGGCGACCCGCTCCCGCCGAACCGGCTCGATGTGTTGTGTACCGGCGACGTGTCCCCGGCCGCGGCTGACCCGGAGGTGTGTAACTGCCACCACGTCGGCGAGGCGGCCATCGTCGCGGCCATCAAGGACGGCTGCACCACCCTGCCGATGGTATCGGCCGCGACGCGAGCCGGGACCGGGTGCGGGTCGTGCCGCGGCCGGCTGGCCGACCTGATCCTGAAGACCGCCCCGAAGGTGGACGGCGTCTCCCTCAACGGGACGCACTGACCGCTAGGCAGCACAGGCCGGGAGGCCTGTGCCACCGGAACTGATGTCTTGGTGGCACAGGCCTCCCGGCCTGTGCTGAGGAAGGCCCCGGCCCGGCCGGCGGGTCGGTGCTACCCTTTTGTCCCGTGAGGCGTCCATGACCCCGGCCGAACCGACCGAAGGCCAGCGGCAGCGAGTGCTGTGGCTGTCGACCGCCGCATTCACCCTGCTGTTCGCCGTCTGGCTGCTGCTCGGGATGCTGAGCATTCAGATCAAGCCGGAACTCGGGCTGACCGACGGCCAGCTCTACAACTTGGCGGTCGCGGCGATCCTCGCCGGTTCGGTCGGGCGGTTCCACTTCGGCGTCTGGACCGACCGGTACGGCGGCCGGAAGGTGCTCACGGCGACGCTCCTGTTCTGCGTTGTCCCAACCGCCCTGGTCAGCCAGGTGACGGCCTACTGGCAGCTCCTCGGGCTGGCCCTGCTGTTCGGGGTCGCGGGGAATTCGTTCACGGCCGGCATCGCCTGGAACGCGGCGTGGTTTCCGGAGGCCCGGCAGGGGACGGCCCTCGGGGTGTTCGGGGCCGGGAACGTCGGGGCGTCGGTGACGAAGCTGTTCGGCCCGGCCCTGATCGCGGCCGTCCCGGCGGCCGGGTTCCTCGGCGGGGTCATCCCCGGCGGGTGGCGGTTCGTGCCGGTCGTGTACGCCGCTCTCCTCTTGGTGATGGCCGCGGCCGTCTGGTTCCTGTCCCCGACGCCCGACCGCGCCCCGGCCGCCGGCCGGCCGTTCCGGGAGTTCGTCCGGCCGCTGGCGAACCGCCGGGCGTGGGAGTACAGCCTCCATTACGTCGTCGTGTTCGGGGCGTATGTGGCCCTGTCGGCGGTCCTGCCGCAGTACTACTGCGCCAACTACGGGGCCGACCTCGCCCGCACCCTCGGCCTGAACGAAACGCTCGTCGCCAACTTCGACGCCATCAAGGGGCTGAAGGGCGACGCTTACGCCGCCTACATGGCCGAGCATCCGGACGTGAAGGCCGACCTCGACTCCCTGACCCGGTGGATCGGCTTCCTGGCGGCGGTCTGCTACGTCTTCCCGGCCAGCCTCTTGCGGCCGCTGGGCGGGTGGCTGTCCGACCGGCTGGGGGCGAAGCCGGTGATGGGGGCGGTGTTCTGGGCGATGCTGGCGGCCGGGCTGGTGCTGACGCTGCCGCTCGGGCTGGGGGTGTGGGGGTTCACGGCGGCCCTGTTCGCCCTCGGGGCCGGGATGGGGGTCGGCAAGGCGAGCGTGTTCAAGCTGATCCCGGAACACTTCCCGGCGAACGTCGGGGCGGTGGGCGGGCTGGTCGGGATGCTCGGGGCGTTCGGCGGGGTGCTCCTGCCGCTGGCGTGGTCGCCGCTCAACTCGTGGCTGGGGGTGCCGCAGGTGGTGTTCGGGGCGCTGCTCGCCCTGACGGCGGTGAGTGCCGTCTGGTTCTACGCCGGCGAGCGGACCCGCCGGCCGAAGGTGGTCACGCCGGACTTGGCCCCGACCGGCGGGGCAATCCTCGAACCGGTCGGCGGCGGGCGGTAATCGCGGGCGGCCGGGTGATTCGTCGCCCGGCCGCCCGCAGTTCAGCCGATCAGGCCGTCGTAGTCCGCGTGCGAGCCGATCCAGAACCATGTGACGGTGTTGTCGTCCAGTCGGCCCAGCGCCCGCCAGCCGCGACCAACCCGGACGGAGTACAACCCCTCGTGCCCGCGGATCGGCTTGAACCGCAGGCCGGGGTGCGACGGGTTGGCCCGCCACAGCCGGTACGCCCGCCGGGCCTGCTCCCGGACCGCGGCCGGGAGGGCGGCGAAGCAGGCCAGGAAGTCGGCGGTGACGACGGAGTTCACAGCTCGTCGAACCCGGCTGCCCGGCACTGCCCCGCCCGGACCTGCTCGGCGGCGCGGGTGGCCAGGGCCGCGAGCTTACCGGGGGACTTGGCGAACGCCTCGTCCCACCGGCGGTCGTCCTCGATCTCGTCCAGGATCAGGGCCGCGAGGGCGTCCTGCTCCGCGTCGGGGAGCTTGCGGGCCTCCGCGACAGCCCGGTCGAGTAACGCTGACATAGCTCCTCCACCCAGCGGCGGGTCTTCAACAATGCCCCCATTTTCGCACGCAGCCGAGGCCACGACCAGAGGAAGAATCGTCACGTCCGCGTCGCCGGCTGGTCGCCGACGATCACGTCCGGCCGGCCGTCGTCCGGGGCGGGCGCCCCGATGGCGAAGGTCGGGGTGGTGCCGATGTACGCCCGGTAGGCCGGCGGGAGGAGCGGCTTGACGGCGTACAGCAGCTCGACCATCCAGACCTGATGAACCCCGTCCCATCCGGGGAGAGCGGCCCAATCGTGTAACGGCATGGCTCGGCTCCGGCCCGGCGACACCGCCGGCGGTAGCCAGTATACCCGACCGGCCCAAGTCGAGGTGGCCAGCGGTCGTCGGACTGGTCGATCTGCGGTGAGAGGTTGAGCGGCCCGAACGACCCAGCTCAGCAGCCGGGGCCGCTGAGAAGGCAATGAGTCCCAGAAAACCAACATGCGGCCCCGGTCTGCTGCAGCGCCTTGTTCGGCTCGCACCGGCGGCCCCAGGCGCGAACGCCTCGGGCCGCCGGCGACTACACCGCGCTACTTGCAGCAGCTACCGCCCGTGCAGCCGGCGGACGGCTTGCACGCCTGCGGCTGGGTCTTCACGGCCGGGGCCGGGAAGCAGCAGGACGGGTCGCAGCCCATCTCGATGCAGCACAGGATGCACTCCTCGCAGCACCCGTCGATGGCGCAGCAGGCGATGCACTC
>JAIEQN010000535.1 GCA_019747685.1 Gemmataceae bacterium | reverse complement strand
CAGATGTTCCACGGGATCGGCCCGATGTCCGCCCCGGACGGCCGGCCGACGAACGCCGTGTTCGGCGTCACCCGGGCGCTGATGGGCCTGTACGACCGCGGGGCCGACTACCTGATCGCCGCCCTCGACCACAAGGACCCGACCTTCCGCAGCCAACTCGACGGCGACTACAAGGCCCACCGCGACCCGCCGCCGAACGACCTGCTGATCCAGGAGCCGATGATCCAGCAGGTGCTGGAGGCGATGCGGATCCCGTTCCTGGTGTCCCCCGGGTACGAGGCCGACGACGTGATGGCCGCGGTCGCCGCCCAGGGCACCGCCCGCGGGCTGGACGTGTTCCTCTGCTCGGCCGACAAGGACCTGCGGCAGTTGCTCGGCCCGAAGGTGAAGATCCTGAACCTCCGCAAGGGGGAGGAGTTCGACGCCGAGACGCTGATGACCGACTGGGGCGTCCGGCCGGAGCAGGTGGTCGACTTCCAGGCCCTCGTCGGCGACGCGGTGGACAACGTCCCCGGGGTGCCCGGGGTCGGGCCGAAGACGGCGGCCAAGTGGCTCCAGCAGTACGGGACGCTGGACAACCTGGTCGCCCACGCCGACGAGGTCGGCGGGCCGAAGGTGAAGGCCGCCCTGAAGGAGGCGGTGGCCAACGGCAAGCTGGCCCTGAGCAAGCAGCTCGTCACCCTCGACGTGAACGCCCCGGTGCCGTTCGACTGGGAGGGCTGGAAGCGGCGGGACTGGGACGGCCAAAAGCTCCTGGAGCTGTTCCACGAGTTCGGGTTCCGCGGGTTCGCCGAGCGGATCCGCAAGACGCTGACCCGGAGCGGGGCGGAGAAGAACGCCGCGGTGCTAGCGGAAGCCGGCTTGGGGAGCGGGGGGCGTGAGCCCCCGGACGCGAATGTCTCGGCGAGCGGGGGGCGTCAGCCCCCTGTTTCCGGGCGCAAGAAACAGGGGGCTGACGCCCCCCGCTCGCCAGGATTATTCGACGCCATCTACGAGAACACCGACGCCCCGCCGGAGGCCGACTTCGCCTTCGGGGCCAACGCCCCAGCGTCGCCCGGGTGGCAGGCCGACTACAAGCTGGTGGACAACCCGAAGGCGTTCGCCGCGTTCCTCAAGGAGTTGAAGAAGCAGAAGCGGGTGACGTTCGACCTGGAGACGACCAGCCTCGACCCGCTCCGCGGCGACATCGTCGGGTACGCCTTCGCGTGGAAGCCGGCCGAGGCGTACTACCTGGCCGTCCGCGGGCCGGACGAGGACGCCAAGCTCGACCCGGACGCGACCCTGGCCGCCCTCAAGCCGGTGTTCGAGAACCCGGCGGTGGCGTTCGTCAACCAGAACATCAAGTACGACCTGCTGTGCCTCCGGGCGGCCGGGTGCGGGGTGGCGACCGTCGCCGGCGACCCGATGGTCGCGCATTACCTGCTCCACGCCGGCGAGCGGTCGCACAACCTGGACGAGCTGGCCCGGACGTACCTGGGGCACGAGAACATCTCGATCACCGATCTGATCGGCAAGGGGAAGAAGCAGATCACGATGGCCCAGGTCCGGACCGAGAAGGTGAAGGACTACGCGGCCGAGGACGCCGACGTGGCCGGCCGGCTGGCCGGGATGCTGGAGCCCGAGTTGGAGCCGGCCGGGCTGCGGAAGCTGTACGACGAGGTGGAAATCCCGCTCATCCGGGTGCTGGCCGAGTTGGAGTACAACGGCGTCCGGCTGGACGTGCCGTTCCTCGCCAAGCTGTCGAAGGAGATGGAGGCCCAGCTCGCGGGGATCGAGGCCGAGATTCACGCGGCCGCCGGCCGGGCGTTCAACATCGGCTCCCCGAAGCAGCTCGGCGAGGTCCTGTTCGACGAGCTGAAGTTACCCGTCCAGAAGCGGACGGACACGACCGGGAAGCCGAGCACCGACGCCGAGTCGCTGGAGCGGCTGGCGGCCCTCGGCCACCCGCTGCCGCGGAAGATCGTCGAACACCGGCAGGTGTCGAAGCTCAAGGGCACTTATGTGGACGCCCTGCCGGCCCTGGTCAACCCGCGGACCGGGCGGGTCCACACGTCGTTCAACCAAACCGTCGCGGCGACGGGCCGGCTGAGTTCGTCGGACCCGAACCTGCAGAACATCCCGGCCCGGACCGACCAGGGGAAGCAGATCCGCCAGGCGTTCGTCCCGCCGGACGGGTGGCGCATCCTGACCGCGGATTACTCGCAGGTCGAGCTGCGGCTGTTGGCCCACTTCTCGAAGGACGAGGCGATGACGGCCGCGTTCGCCGAGGACGCCGACATCCACGCCCGGGTGGCCGCGCAGATTTTCAAGGTGCCGGAGGCGGATGTCACGTCGGCCCAGCGGCGGGTGGCGAAGACGGTCAACTTCGGCGTCATTTACGGGATGAGCGGGACCGGGCTGGCGGTCCGGCTGGGGATCACCCGGAAGGAGGCGGACGCGTTCATCGACGACTACTTCGCCCGGTTCCCGAAGGTGTTGGAGTACCAGCAGAACCTGCTGGCCGAGTGCCGCAAGACGGGGTACGTCGGGACGCTGTTGGGGCGGCGGCGGCGGTTCGACCGGAACGCCATCCGCCCGCACTCGTCGTACCAGGGGCGGAACACGGCCGAACGCGAAGCCATCAACATGGAGATTCAGGGGTCGGCGGCCGACCTGATGAAGCTGGCCATGCTCGGGGTCTACCGCCGGCTGAACGACGGCAAGCTCGCCGCGAAGATGCTGCTGAGCGTCCACGACGAGTTGGTGTTCGAGGTCCCGCCGGCCGAGGTGGCGGGCGTAGCCGCGATGGTCCGGGAGGAGATGACCGGGGCGATGACCCTGGGCGTGCCGCTGAAGGTGGACGTGGCCGCCGGCCCGAACTGGCTCGAAGTCGAGGACGTGGCATGACGCCCCACGAACGGCATGATGCGACGGTCGAGCGGCTGGCGGCCGGACTCGCCGAGGTGCTGGCATCGAGACCGCGTTACGCCGTCCTGACCCGGGTCCGGTGCCAACTGCTCGACGGGTTCCCGGACACCATCTCGACGTTCGACGTGGCGGTGATCCCGGCGGACGCCCGGTGGCTGACCCACCCCGGCGGCCCGGTCCTCAGCCCGGACGACAACCCCAGGCTGGCGGTGAACGTTGTTACGGTTGAGACGCTGGCCGAAGACATGATCGCGGTGCCCAACACGCTCACCCGGACGGCGGTATCCGAGTACGTACTGTTCGACCCGACCGGCGAGGCGCTGCGGCCGGCGCTGCAAGAGTTCTGGACATCGGACGGCGAACTCCGGCGGGGTTGGACCACGAACCACGGCGTCTTCTTCAGCGGCCTCGACATCCGGATCGATGTCCGCGGGGCCGACTTGGTCGCCACGCCGTGCGGCCGCGGGCACGTCGAGGAGGAGTTGTTCGTCCTCCGGTGGGAGCGGGAGCGGCTCGACCCGGCCGACCCGAAGCGGGCAGGCTACGACGCGCGGATCGCCAAGCTCGAAACCCGCCGCCTGATCCGACCCGGGTCGTGGGAAGAGGACGAGGCGTGACCCCCTTCCGGCACGGGCCGAAGCCGACGGTCGGCCTCGTCGGCGGGATCGGGGCCGGGAAGACGACCGCCGCCTTGGCGTTCGCCGCCCGCGGCGGGGCGGTGGTCGACGGCGACGCCCTCGGCCACGCCGCCCTCGCCGACCCGGCCGTCCGCCGCCGGGTGCTGGACCGCTGGGGGCACCGGGCGAACTTGATCCGCCCGGACGGGTCGTTCGACCGGCGGGCGTTGGCCGGGATCGTGTTCGCCGACCCCGCGGAACGATCCGCCCTGGAGGCGATCGTTTTCCCGTGGATCGGCGAGCAGGCCCGGGCCGCGGTCCGCCGGGCGCAAGCCGACCCCCTCGCCCGGTTCGTGGTGGTGGACGCCGCGGTCATGCTGGAGGCCGGTTGGTCCGACGTGTGCGACCGGATCGTGTACGTCGACGCCCCGGCCGAGGTGCGGCTGTCCCGGGTGGCCGCCCGGAGCGGCTGGACGGCGGCCGACCTGGCCGCCCGGGAGGCCGCCCAGTGGCCGGCGGCCGCGAAGTTGCAGCAGGCCGACGCGGTGATCGTCAACGACGCCGGCCCGGACCGGCTGCAAGAGCAAGTGGACCGCCTGCTGACCGCCTGGGGCCTCGGCCCCGTGTAGGGTTTGGTGGCACAGGCCTCCCGGCCTGTGGAAGATGGTTGCCCGCCGGATCGGAGAGTCCGTCCCATGTCCGACATCACGTCCGAGCCGAAGCCGGTCCGCCGCACCCGGGCCCGGAAGGCCGCCCCGGCCGACCCGACCCCCGCCGCGGAGGTCCCGCCGGC
>JAIEQN010000584.1 GCA_019747685.1 Gemmataceae bacterium | reverse complement strand
GTACAGCGTCTCGACCAGCCCGAACCCGACCAGCGACCCGAAGAGCTTCTCGCCGAACCGGCGGCGGGTGTCCACGGTGGCGACCTCCGGCGGGGTGGGGGACCGACCCCCCAACTCTACCCGACCGGCCGGCCGAAGGCGAGCGCGGACCCGGCGCGGGGGCTCTGCCACGGGGCCGAACGCCTCATCCGGCCTCGGAAGGGTATGATGGATTCCATCTAGGTAAATGCCCACAAGGACAACATCCACTGGTTCAAGGCCGCCTCCGACGCGGCCGACATTTTCAACGCCCACGTCATCGGGTACGACGACTCCCTCGGCGACTCCAGCGGCCGGCTGTACCTCGACCCGGACGGGGAGAAGCTCGCGGGCGGGCGGATCAAGGCCCCGAAGCTGTCGTCCGCCGAGTGCCACAAGAAGTACGGGTGAACCGGCCCGTCGGGCGGGGGGCGTGAGCCGCCCGGGCGGTTTCCGTAGACCAACCGCATGGACTCCCCGCCGGCACCGTCGCATCAGGGGGCTAACGCCCCCCGCCCGCCCGGCGGTCTGCTTTCGGCCCTCAAGGCCCGCACCTTCCGGTCCCTCCGCCACCGGGACTACCGGCTCTACTTCGCCGGCCAGCTCGTCTCGTTCACCGGGTCGTGGGTGCAGAACGCGGCCCTGATGTGGCTCGTCTACCACCAGACCGACGACCTCCGCTGGCCGTCGTACCTCCTGGTCGCCCAGGTCGGGCCGACGGTCCTGCTGGGCACCTGGGGCGGGCACCTCGCCGACCGCCTGCCGAAGCGGCGGCTGATCCAGCTCACCCAGGCGGCGTTCCTCCTGAACGCGGTCGTGTTGGTGGTCCTGGCGGCCGCCGAGTGGGCGCTGCCCGGGCTGATCCTCGGCCTGCAAGTCCTCAACGGGCTGGTGCAGGCGATCGACCTGCCGGCCCGGCTGGCGTTCGTCCCGGACCTGGTCCCGCGGGCCGACCTGATCAACGCCGTCGGGCTGAACTCGCTCCTGTTCAACTCGGCCCGGGCGGTCGGGCCGGCGGTCGCCGGGCTCTTGTTCTGGGCGTCCGCCGGCGTCGCCCCGGGCGCCGACCCGGTGGCGGCCGGGGCGGTCGGCTGCTTCGGGCTGAACGCCGTCAGCTTCGTGGCCGTGCTGTTGGCCCTGCGGGGCATCCGCCAGCCGGGCGAGCCGCACCCGGACCGGGGCGAGGCGTCCGGGTGGGACGGCGTCCGCTACCTGGTCGAGAACCCGCGGCTCGGCGGGCTGGTCCTGCTGACGCTGCTCCTGTGCGTCTTCGCCTGGCCGACGCTGACCCTGTTCCCCGGCTACACCCGGACCGTTTTGGGCCGGGAGGAGACGGCGTACACCTCGCTGGTCAGCGGGCTGGGGGCGGGGGCGCTGGTGGCGGCCCTGACGACGGCCACGTTCGGCAGCGCCGGCCGGCGGGCCGGGTTCCTCTTGCTCGGGGCCGGGTCCGCGGCGGCGGGCATCCTCGGGCTGTCGCTGGCGGGCGGGTTGCCGGCCGCGGTCGGGTGGGCCGGGTGCGTCGGGTTCGGGCTGATCCTGTTCCTGTCGATCGGCCAATCGGCCCTGCAACTGGCGGTGCCGGACGACCGGCGGGGGCGGGTGATGGCGGTCTGGGCGATCACCCTCAGCGCCGGCGCCCCGGCCGGGCACCTCCTGGCCGGTCAGGCGGCCGACCTGGTGGGCATCGTGCCGGTGCTGCGGGGGATGGCGGCGGGCGCCGCCGCGGTCGCCCTCGGGCTGGCGGCCCTGACCGCCGGCCGGGGGGTCGGCCGGGCGGGGAAGTGATGTCCGGAGGCTTGCGGGCGGCAGGCCGAGCCGGTCGAGTCCGGTCCAGCCCGTGAACCGTGGGAGGGCGGACCGTGGACCGGCGGGAGTTCGTGCGGGTGGCGGGGGCGGCTCTGGGCGGGCTGGCCGGGCCGGGCGTCGCCCGGGCGGCCGACCCCGAGGCGAAGGCCCCGCGGCTGAAGGTCGGTGAGCACCGCCGCTACCTGGTGGACCAGAACGGCGACCCGTTCTTCGTCCTCGGCGACACCCCCTGGTTCCTCCAGAAGCTGCCGATCGAGGACGTCCGGCTGGTCATGGACGACCGGAAGAAGAAGGGGTTCAACACCCTCTTCCTGGAGCTGCTGGACGACAGCCGCATCCCGTCCCGGGACGCCAACGGGGCCGTCGCCTTCGACCCGGAGAAGGACATCACCAAGCCGGTCGAGGCGTACTGGAGGTACGCCGACCGGGTGCTGGACGAGGCCGCCGCCCGGGGGTTCTTCGTCATCCTGTCCGACCTCTGGTACGGGTACGGGGACGGCCTGTGGATGCACCACGTCACCCCCGAGTCGGCGGCGGTGTACGGGGCCTTCCTGGGCGAGCGGTACAAGCGGCGGACGAACCTGATGTGGATGCACGTCGGCGACCGGAACCCGGACGACCGGCTGGCCGAGTGCGCCCGGGTGCTGGCCCGGCAGATCAAGAAGGCGGCCCCGCACCACCTGCACACCGCCCACCTCCAGCACGAGTTCGCCAGCGCCCGGACGTTCCACGCCGACCCGTGGCTGGACGTCAACATGGCCTACACCTACGGCCCGGCGTACACCCACGTCCGGCCCGAGTACCAGCGCAAGGACCCGGTCCGGCCGGTGGTCCTGGGGGAGACCGGATACGAGGGCGAGCCGAACGCCATCCACCTGCTGCCGGACGCCAAGGCGGGGGACCTGTGGACGCCGTACCGCATCCGCCGCAATGCCTACTGGGCGATCCTGTCCGGGGCGGTCGGGTACTGCGGCGGGACGAAGCTGTGGCTGTACGAGAAGAACTGGAAGGACGTGTTGCAGGCCCGTTCGACCACCGAGGCCGGGCTGATCGGCAAGGCGGTGGCCGGGCGGGCGTGGTGGAAGCTGGTCCCGGACGCCGACCACACGTTCGCCACCGCCGGTTACGGGACGTGGACGGGGGCGGACTACGCGACGGCGGCGGTCGCCCCAAACGCCGGGCTGGGGATGGTCTACCTGCCGACCCCGCGGGCGGTGACGGCGGACCTCGGGCGGCTCAAGGGCCGGCTCCGGGCGCGGTGGTTCGACCCGACGGCCGGGACGACCCGGGACATCGACGGCCCGCTGGCGAACGAGACGCGGGAGTTCACCCCGCCGGGGAAGAACGCGGCCGGCGAGCCGGACTGGCTGTTGATCGTCGAGTCGGCCTGACCGCCGGGGGTGGAACCGGTGACGGGCGGGATGGTATACTCCGGCATCGCCCGGGAGCCGCCGATGACGCCGACGACCGCCGCCACGATCGACGACCTCTACCGGGTGGACGGCAAGGCCGAGCTGATCGGCGGGAGGATCGTTCCCATCATGCCATCCGGCTACCGGCACGGGCTGGTCGGCGGTCACATCTACGAGGCGATCGCCGCTTACGCCCGAGCGAACCGGCGGGGCGTGGCCCTGCCCGACGGGATCGGGTTCGTGGTGCCGGAGCTGTCGTCCGGCCGGGAGTCGTTCTCGCCGGACGTGGCGTACTACACCGGGCCGGTGCCGGCCGACGTGGAGGACTTCCTCCCCGGTCCGCCGGCGCTGGCGGTGGAGGTGCGGAGCAAGGGGGACTACGGCCCGGCGGCCGAGGCGGAGATGGCCCAGAAGCGGGCCGACTACTTCGAGGCCGGGACGGCGGTGGTCTGGGACGCGGACCCGCGGGCCGAGGCCATCCGGGTGTACACCGCATCCGCCCCCGACCGGCCGACCGAGTACGGCCGGGGCCAGTCGGCCGAGGCCGAGCCGGTCATGCCCGGCTGGCGGCTGAGCGTGGACGCGGTGTTAGCATGACGACGAGCGCACGGGGCCGACGGGTGAACTGGCAGCCGGAGCGGTTCGCGGTCGGCGACGCCGTGACCGACCCGGACCGGCCCGGTTGGGGCGTCGGCCGGGTCGTCGAGGACCGCACGGTCGCCCGTTCACCGACTACCGGTCAGCGGCTGCTGGTCGAGTGGGCCGGCCGCGGGCGGGTTTCGGTGCTGACCGCGACGCGGCCGCTTCGGCGCGTTTCGGCGGCCCCAGGTGGCCAGAAGTCGTAGGGCACGCACCGCGTGCCGTCTTCCCACACGAAGACGGCACGCGGTGCGTGCCCTACGAACCGGCCGCTTACCAGTCCGTCCAGTCGGCCTCCCAGAACTTCAGCCAGTCGGTCAGGCTCTCCCAGAAGCCCTGGTCCTGCCGGCGGCTCGACCACGCCCACCCGGCCGCCGCCCCGCCGCCGGCCGCCGCGTACTGCCACGCCGCCGCGAACCCGCGGAAGTG
>JAIEQN010000667.1 GCA_019747685.1 Gemmataceae bacterium | reverse complement strand
GCCGCGACGTTCCTCGGGTTCGTCCACCTGGCCCTCACCATCATCCGCATCGGGTAGATTCGTCAACACGGCCTAGCACGGTCCGTGTCCCCAAGCCGCGGCGCCCCCCGCGCCGTCCGCGTCCCGGGTCGCTTGTCGATCGACCGGTTTCGCCCCCGGGCGGCGGCTCGCCCCGCCGACCCCTCACCCCTCCGAGGCCGAGCAAGCATGCCCCGCCCCACCCCGACCCGCCGCGCCCTGCGCGGCTGGCCCCGCACGCCCTGCGGTTCGACTTCCTGGAGGACCGGTCGCTCCCCAGCACCCTGCTGGGCACCAAGCCGCTGGTCTTCGACCCGACGCCGGCCCCCGGCGACGAGGTCACGGTCGGCCAGATGATCTCTTCCAGAACGGCACCGACCTGCAGGCCACGTACACGATCGACGCGGCCCACGCCGCCCAGTACGACCTGGGGCAGGTGCAGACGCAGGTGAACGGGGTCGGCCCGACCGTCCCCCTGCCGGCCGCCCCGGACACCTACACCCAGACGCTCTCCGGCGGGTTGGTCGTCGCGGACGGGGTCACCAGCATCGTCATCGACGCCTGCCCGACCGTCCACAAGCGGGACACGGCGGCCGTCGGGGCGAACCTGCCGACGGTCGGCAGCATCCGGGTGATCCTCGGCGGGGACGTGGCCACCCCGCCGTCGTACTACGACTCGGCCCTCACCCCCGGGGTGATCCCGGTCTCGACCGACGTGGCCCTCGACACCGTCACCTTCACCGCCGACCCCGGGTGGGTCACCGGGGACGCCATCCGGGTCATCGCCAACTACGGGGCCCCGAGCACCGGCCTGGTCACCCCGCCCGGGTCGTCCGGGCCGGCGGCGACCAGCTCGACGTACTACGCCCGCAGCCTCGGCGGCGGGACGTACAGCTTCTACGCCACCTACGCCGGCGCCCAGGCCGGCGGGGCGACCGACCGGGTGAACATCACCGCCGCCGTCCCGGCCAACGGGTCGGTCGTGATTTTGGGCCAGAACACCGCCCTCGGGTTCCTCGGCCACGTCCCCGTCAACCCGAGCCTGACCCCGGCGAGCACCGACTTCACCACCACCGAGACGGTCACCTTCGCCGCCCCGCACGGGTGGGCGTCCGGCACCCCGGTCCGGGTGTCGGCCACCGGCGGCGGGCTGGCCCTGGGGTCCAACTACTTCGTCCGGGCCCTGAGCCGACCCAGGTCGAGCTGTACGGCTCCGCCGCCCAGGCCACCGGGGTCGGAACCTCCGGCCGGGTGACCCTGACCGGGCCGGTCACGGCCGTCGTGTCCGAGATCTTCAACGCCTGGTGCGTGGACATCGACCGGAACATCGGCGGGGCCGAGTACACCGCCGAGTTCTTTTCCTCCTACGCCCCGGGGACGTTCCCGGACACGACGACCGACCCGAAGACCGGGGGGGCGGCCGTCGAGGCGACCGGGTTCGTCCCGGCCAACACCAGCCGGACCCCGGCGACCACCAACGCCGCCGCCGACACCGTCACCTTCTCCCCGTCCTCCGGGTGTGTGACCGGGCAGGAGGTGGCCGTCACGACCGCCAGCGGCGGGCTGGCCGCCGGCACCTACTTCGTCCGGGTGTCGGGGTCGAGCGTGAGCTTCTACAACACCGCCGCCCAGGCGTCGGCCGGCGGGACCACCGGCCGGGCCAACCTGACCGGCCCGGTCACGTCGGCCATCTACCGCACCCAGTCGATCGACTTCACCGCCACCCACAACCTAGCCACCGGCACCCGGGTCCGGGTGTCGATCGCCACCGCCGGGCTGGCCGCCGGGACCGACTACTACGTCCGGTCGATCGGGCCGAAGACGGTCAGCTTCTACCCGACCGCGGCGGACGCGGCCGCGGACACCAACCGGATCACCCTGGCCGCCCCGGGGTTCGACCCCACCGCCCGGGTCCGGGTGGCCGAGAACCTGGTCGAGAAGCCGGAGAACCTGGACCTGGTCAACTGGGTGCTCAACCAGAACTTCGTCGGCCAGCCGGCCGGGGACAGCACCAACTACACCTACGGGGATGTCCAGAAGGCCATCTGGCAGCTCCTCGGGCTGGGCGGGCCGCTCGACACGACGAACGCCGGGGTCGGCCCCTACACCGTGGCCCATGTGACCGCGATCGTGGCCGCCGCCCAGGCCAACGGGAACGGGTTCGTGCCCGGCCCGGGCGACGTGGTCGGGGTCATCCTGGACCCGGTCGGGAACGAGCAGATCACCCTGGCCGCCGTCCCGTACACCGGGCACGTCGGCGAGATCTGCAACACCGCCGTCGTCAGCACCGACGAGACCGGACCGGTCCCGTCGGACGAGGCGTGCGTCGAGGTCGAGCAGGAGCCGGACTTCGAGGTCGTCAAGTCGGGCGGGCCGCGGGACGAGGCGGTGGACGAGGCCGGGGACGTGATCGACTACACGATCGCCGTCAGCAACACCGGGAACGTCGGGGTGCCGTATGTGACGGCGTAGTGCTCTGTTGAAACCATCTACCCATGAGCGGCGAGGAGCATCAGGTTGTGGGCCAGTACCCGAAGCTGGCACTCCCGCCCCCGGGCCGCATCCGACCGGGGACCGAGGGCGGTGCCGAGCCGCCGCTCGTGCCGGCCGAACCCGGACTCGGCCTGCCACCGCTGGCCGTATACCCGCGTGTGCCGGCTGCCACGGCGCTTCTTGCGGAACCGCTTGACCATCTGCCGCCGGTACGGGGTCTTCGGCCACTTCCGGCCCCGCCCGCGGCGGTTGAGGGGGATGACCGTGGACCGGACGGCGAGGTCCTCCCGGGCGTACCGGCGGCGGTCCTCGGCATCGAACGTGGCGTCGGCGAGCACCCGGTCCCCGGTGACGGCCAGCGACGCCTGGGCCATCACCGGGGCGAACGGGGGGAGTCGTTACTCGGGCCGGCGGTGGCCGTGGCCCCGGCCAGGAAGTGGCTCTTGGTGTCAGCCGCGGCGGTCGGCTTGGTCCGGAGGCGGGAGGAGTGCCTCCGGCCGGACCGCCTGAAGAAGTACCGGGACGTGGGCCGGCTCTCCAGCCCGGCCCCGTCGACGGCGGCGGTCGGCTGGTCGCCGCTCAGGCCGCGAGCGGCCGCGGACGTGGTGGCGCGGTCGAGGAGGACGGCGGCCCCCCCTTTTGAGCAGCCGGGCGGCCGCGTAGCAGAGGGTGGGGTAGTGGGGCGCCTTGGCCAGCCCGAGGTCGTCCCGGATCTCGGCGAAGTCGGCGAGGAGCCGGGCGCCCCCCCGGTGGTCGGTCTTGAGGAACGTCTTGAGGGCCAGGACGGCGAACCGCGGGTGGGCGGTGAAGTCCTTGCGGCTGGTCGTCGAGGAGTACGCCGGGAGCGCCTCCCGGGCGAGGGCGAGCGCCTCCCGGGCCACCGCCCGCGGGGGCTTGGTCATCGGGGGCGGGGTCTTCATACCGCATTCGATGGACCTACACCCGAAAGGGATTCAACAGAGCAGCACATCGTAACAGGCGTTCCCGCCATTACAACTCTATCCCGCCCGAAGCGGAATTATTTCGCCTCGACCCGACGCCCCGGCCGTCCGCCGGCGGTAGGCAGTCGAGTCGGCCAGAATTTCCATTTGACTCCGCCCAACGGGAGTGTAGGGTACAAGTGTTCAAATCTATCCACGGCGGCACCCGGCCGCCGTCGGGCGGGGCCAACGACCCCGAGCATGGCGGGGTACGGGACAGCCGGGGCCGCCGCCGAACCGCCCATCGGGTCACGGGTTCCGATCCGCTCCGTTGCCGGGCACGACAGGCCCGGCGTGACCGGCCCGGCACGAAAACGCTTGGAATCGTAGCGAAATCACCCGCCCAGCGAGGTCGTGAAAAAAGAGGGGGGGAGGGGGGTCCCCCCAAAAACCTCCAAAATCCCGGAGGTTCCGCGGCCGAGCACGCCCGACCCGTCCCCTACGGCCCGAGGAACCCACCCCGGTCCCACGGGGAACGGACCGACACGCGACCCGCCCGCCGCCGGCCGGGCCGGGCGGGCAGTTCCACCCGACCGCCCGGCCCGGTATACTGCTCCCCACACGCCTCGTACTCCCCCACAGAGGTCCCCGCGGATGCCCCGCTACCGTCTCGCCCTCGCCCTCGGCGTCGCCGCCGCGGCCGGCATGGTCGG
Organism: Gemmataceae bacterium; assembly: GCA_019747685.1. Taxonomy (GTDB): domain Bacteria; phylum Planctomycetota; class Planctomycetia; order Gemmatales; family Gemmataceae; genus Urbifossiella. The sequence goes on along the minus strand of JAIEQN010000667.1, from coordinate 162 downwards.
CCTCGGCACCACCCCGGACGCGGCCGCCCGCCAGAAGAAGGACGCCCCCAAGGCGAAGGCCAAGGCCCCGCCCGCCCCGCAAAAGGAGCCGCCGGCCACCGACCCGGCCACCATGAAGGTGGCCAAGGGGTTCAAGGTCGAGCTGCTGTACTCGGTCCCGAA
>JAIEQN010000771.1 GCA_019747685.1 Gemmataceae bacterium | reverse complement strand
GGCCGCCGACCGGTTCGCGTTCACGGGGCAGGAGGGGGTCATGCGGGCGTGTTCGCTCCTCCTCGCGGTGCTCGCTGCTGGGGCCGGCCGGGCCGCCCCGCCCGACCCGCAGGCGCTGGCCGACCGGATCGACGCGCACGTCGATGCCAAGCTGGCCGCGGCGAAGGCCACGCCCGCCCCGCCGGCCGACGACGCCGAGTTCCTCCGCCGGGCGTCCCTCGACCTCACCGGCCGCGTCCCGTCGGCCCGCGACGTTCACCTGTTCCTCGCCGACCCCGACCCGCACAAGCGGGCGAAGCTGATCGACGAGTTGTTGGAGACGCCCCGGCACGCCGGGCACTTCGCCGCCGTCTGGCGGGCCGCCCTCGCCCCCGAGGTGACGGCCGTGCCCGAGGCCCGCGTCTTCCAGCGGGGGTTCGAGGCGTGGCTGCGGCTGCGGGTCCGGGCGAACGCCCGGTACGACGCCTGGGTCCGCGAGCTGCTGACCGCCCCGCTCAGCCCGGACGCCGACGCCCCGACGCCCGCCCTGCGGCGGCCCGAGGACCCGAACCCGCTCGCCTTCTACGCGGTGAAGGACGCCAAGCCGGAAAACCTGGCGGCGGCCACCAGCCGGGTGTTCCTCGGGGTGCAGATCGAGTGCGCCCAGTGCCACGACCACCCGTTCGCCAAGTGGACCCGGGACCAGTTCTGGAACACGGCCGCGTGCTACGCCGGTGTGGACCGCCACGGCGACGGCGTGTTCGCCCCGCTGTCGGAGGCGGCCGGCCGGCGGGCGATCAGCCCCGGGATGGGCAAGAAGCCGGTCCCGGCCCTGTTCCTGGACGACCGCGAGCCCGAATGGGCGGCCGGGGCCAGCCCGCGGGCCGCGCTCGCGGAGTGGGTGGCGGCGAAGGACAACCCGTTCTTCGCCCGGGCCGCGGCGAACCGGGTGTGGGGCCAGCCCTTCGGCCGCGGCCCGGTCGACCCGGTCGACGACTTCCGCGACGACAACCCGCCGTCCCATCCCGAGCTGTTGGACGACCTGGCGAAGGCGTTCGCCGACGCGGGGTTCGACCTGCGGTTCCTCCTGCGGGCGGTCTGCCGGACGAAGGCGTACCAGCGGACCAGCGCCCGGAGCGACGCCACGCGGGACGACCCGCGGCTGTTCGCCCGGGCGGCCGTCCGCGGGCTGACCGGCGAGCAACTGTTCGACAGCCTGGTGCTGGCGACCGGGTTCCGGGAGGGGACCGGCCGGGGGTCGCCGCGGGACGGGTTCCTCACCCGCTTCGCCCTCGGCGGCAAGCCGGCCGAGCCGGAAACGTCGATCCCGCAGGCCCTGGCCCTGATGAACGGCAAGTTCGTGACCGACGCCACCACCCTCGACACCAGCCCGACGCTCCTCGCCGCCTGCGAGACGCCGGGGCTGTCCATGGCCGACCGGGTCGAGGCGCTGTACGTCGCGGCCCTGGGCCGCAAGCCGACGGCGGCCGAGCGGGACCGGATGACGAAGTACGTCGCCGACGCCGGGGCCGACCGACTCGGCGACATCTTCTGGGTGCTGCTGAACTCCGCCGAGTTCCGACTCAACCATTGACCGGGGGCGACACGTGCGAACCGCGGTGCCCCGACGGGACGCGCTGCGGCTCGGGGCCGCCGGGCTGTCGTCCGGGTGGTTGCCGGCCCTGGCGGCGCGGGCCGCCGACCCGGACCGGAAGCGCGCGTGCATCGTCCTGTGGATGAGCGGCGGGCCGGCGCAGACGGACACGTTCGACCCCAAGCCCGGCCACCCGAACGGCGGGCCGTTCAAGGCGATCGACACCGCCGCCCCGGGCGTGCGGGTGGCTGAGCACCTGCCGCTCGTGGCCGGGCAGATGAAGCACCTGGCGGTGATCCGGTCGATGGCGACCAAAGAGGGCGACCACGGCCGGGCCACGCTCCACCTGCGGACCGGCAACCTGCCGCGGGGGGCGATCGACTTCCCGGTGTTCGGGTCGCTGGTGGCGAAGGAGCGGGAGAACCCGGGCGACCTGCCGGGGTACGTCAGCATCACCCCGCGGGTCGGGGCGGCCGCCCTGTCGGCCGGGTTCCTCGGCCCGCAGTACGCCCCGCTCGTGGTCGGCGGCAACGGCGACGTGTTCGACCCCGCCTCCGGCGGCACCGGCGGGCTGCGGGTCGAGAACCTCGGGCTGCCCGCGAACGTGTCCCCGGCCCGCATGGCCGACCGGCTGGCCCTGCTCGACGAGTCGGAGGCGGATTTTCTGGCGCCGCGCCCCGGGGCGGCGACCGCCAGCCACCGGTCGGCGTACCGACGCGCCGTCCGGCTGATGCGGGAGTCGGCGGCGAAGGCGTTCGACCTGTCCGACGAGGACGACAAACTCCGCGACCGGTACGGCCGCAACCGGTTCGGGCAGGGGTGTCTGCTCGCCCGCCGGCTCGTGGGGCGCGGCGTCCCGTTCGTCGAGGTGACGCTCGGCGGGTGGGACACCCACGACAACAACTTCGCCCAGGTCAGGAACCTGTGCGGCACGCTCGACCCGGCGTGGGCGACGCTGATGGCCGACCTGAAGGACCGCGGCCTACTCGGCACGACCACGGTGGTGTGGATGGGCGAGTTCGGCCGGACGCCGGGCGTCAACCCCCGCAACGGCCGGGACCACTACCCGAACGCCTGGAGCGTCGTCCTCGGCGGCGGCGGGATCAAGGGCGGGCAGGCGGTCGGCCGGACGGGGGCGGGCGGCCTGGAGGTGGAGGACCGGCCGGTGTCGGTGCCCGACCTGCTCGGCACGGTTTGCCGGGCCCTCGGGATCGATTGCGAGAAGCAGAACCTGTCGAACGTCAACCGCCCGATCCGGATCGTGGACCAGTCCGCGAAGCCGGTGGCGGAGGTGCTGGCGTGACGACCTCGGCCGCCGGGCTGTTGGTGTTAGTCTGGGTGGCCGGGGCAGAGTCCTCGATGCCCCGGTCGGAATCGCACCGGGGCATCGAGGACTCTGCCCCGGCCACCCAACCCGTTCTGCTGTTCCCGGCCGGCGACGCCCCGGCCCGGCTGCGGCTGGAGGTGACGGCCGACGGGACGCCGCCCGACGCCGCCTGGGCGGTATTCCTGGACAAGCTGTTCCTCCACTTCGACCGGGACGGCGACGGGTCGCTCTCGGCCGCCGAGGCGGGCCGGGTGTTCCCGCTCCCGTTGCCCGACGGCCGCGAGGCCGGCCCGGACTTCCCGAGGCTCGATGCCGACAAGGACGGGAAGGGCACCCGGGCCGAGTTCCGCGCGTTCTACCGGGCCGCCGGGTTCACGCCGGTCGTCGCGGCGGTCCGGCCCGGCCCGGCCGCGGACCTCGCCCTCGGCGACGCCCTGTTCCGCCACCTCGACCGGGACGGCGACGGGGCGGTTTCGGCGGCCGAACTCCGGCAGGCCCCGGCCCTCGTGCGGCGGCTGGACGAGGACGAGGACGAGGTGCTGACCGCGGCCGAGCTGCTCGGCCCGGCCCCGGCCGCCCCGGCGAAGGTGGCCGGGTTGAAACTCGCCCCGGCCGACGACCGGCGGTCGCCCGACGCCGCCCTGCGGCTCCCGCTCGGCAAGCCGGCCTCGCTCGTCGGGCTAGGCGGGGCGTTCCGGCTGGCGCCCGACGGCTCCGGGCTGCCCGTCCCGGGCGGGACCTGCACGATCACGCCCGACTCGGCCGACGCGCTCGCCGGGTTCCGGGCGGCGAAGGGGGGCTACCTCTCGCAGTTCCGGGCGGCCGGGGACAAGCCGGTCGGGAAGAAGGTGTTCGCGGACGACCCGGCCGCGCAGGTGCTCGCCGGGCTGTTCGACGCCGCCGACCGGGACGGGGACGGCCAGCTCACCCGGGCGGGGGTGGAGGCGTTCTTCGACCTCGTCGAGCAAGGGGTCGGGTGCCGGGTGGTCGTCACGGCGACCGACCGCGGCCGGGACCTGCACGACCTGTTCGACGCGAACGGCGACGGGCGGCTCGACCTGGGCGAGCTGACCCGGGCGGCCCGGGCCCCCCCCGCCGAACTCGCCGGGGACAACCCGCTGGCCCGGGACGCCGTCCCGGCGTCGTACCGGCTGACCGTCGGCCGCGGGCCGGTCGGCGAGGCGTTCGGCCCCGTCCCGTTCGGTGCGGCCGGACGCCCGAAGCCACCGCCGGGCCCACCCGCCGCCCGGGGGCCGCGGTGGTTCCGGGCGATGGACCGGAACGGGGACGGGTCCGTGTCGCCCGCGGAGTTCGTCGGCCCGCCCGGGCTGTTCGACAAGCTCGACGCCGCCGGCGACGGGCGGATCGGCCCCGAGGAGGCGGAAAAGGCGGACGCCGGTGGCG
>JAIEQN010000715.1 GCA_019747685.1 Gemmataceae bacterium | reverse complement strand
GCCGTCTGGTGCGGCTTCGCCCTCGTCCTCGGGCTGATGGTCGGGTCGTTCCTGAACGTCCTGGTCGCCCGCCTGCCGTACGAGAAGAGCATCCTCTGGCCGGGGTCGCGGTGCTTCTCGTGCCTGCGGCCGATCCGCCCGCTCGACAACCTGCCGATCGTCGGCTACCTCCGGCTCCGCGGCCGGTGCCGGTCGTGCGGGGCGGCGTTCTCGGCCCGCTACCTGTGGGTCGAGGTCGGCACCGGGCTGGCCTTCCTCGGGCTGTTCCTCCTGGACGTGGTGTTCAACGTCCACGGGCTGCCGGGGGCCGAGTACCAGCCGGTCGGCGGGAACACGGCCCCGCCGGCGGTCGGGCTGGCGGTGTTCGGCTACCACGCGGTGCTGGTGGCCTGCCTGATCGCGGCGGCGGTGATCGACGCCGGGCACCGGATCATCCCGCCCTTGATTCCGTTCTTCGGGGCGTTCGTCGGGGTGGCCGGCGGGGCGCTGATGCCGTGGCCGTGGCCGCACCCGCCGGAGGCCGCCGGGGCGATCCCGGCCGGGTTCCCGTGGCTGCTCCCGGAGTTCGCCGGGAAGGTGCCGGTGGGCGCCCAGCCGTGGCCGTTCTGGGGGCCGCTGTTCGCGGCCCTGCCGGCCGGCAGTTGGAAGCTCGGCTTGGTCAACGCCCTGTTGGGTGCCCTGGCCGGGTCGCTGGTGGTGCGGTGGGTGAAGTGGCTGTTCGAGGTCGGGTTCGGGCGGGAGGCCCTGGGCCTGGGCGACGCCGACCTCCTGATGATGGCCGGGGCGTTTATCGGCTGGCAGCCGGCGGTATTGTCCTTGTTCGTCGGGGCGTTCGCGGCCCTGCTGGTGTTCAAGCTGCCGTCGGTGTTGATCGGGCTGGTCCGGCCGCAGCCGGCCGACCGGGAACTGCCGTTCGGCCCGGGGCTGGCGGTCGGGGTGGTGCTGACCTGGCTGGCCTGGCCGTGGGTCGGGCCGCGGGTCCAGGGGGTGTTCTTCGACGTGCCGACGCTGGGGGTGGTGGTCGGGGTGCTGAGCGTCGGGATGCTGGCCGCCGGGCTACTCCTGCGGCGGGGCGACGAGGCCGAAACCCCGGCCCCCGAACCCGCGACCCGGTCGTAGTGTCGGAAAACACCGGCCCGCTGATGACGCAGACTTCGGCGCAGATGAAGCCGGATAAAGTCCATTGAGTTTGATCTGCGTTTCGTCTGCGGGCTTCGATCTGCGTCATCAGCGGGCCATTCCGGAACACTGCCATGCCCGGGATCGTCATCGTCGACTACGGGATGGCCAACCTGCGGAGCGTCCAGAAGGCGTTCGAGCGGGTCGGGTTCGCGGCCGAGGTGACGCCCGACCCCGGCCGGGTGGCCGACGCCCGGAAGGTGGTGTTGCCCGGGGTCGGGGCCTTCCGCGACGCCGTCGCCAAGCTCCGCGAGACCGGCCTCGACCGGGTCATCACCGACCACATCCGCGGCGGCCGGCCGTTCCTCGGCATCTGCCTCGGGCTGCAGCTCCTGTTCGACCGGAGCCACGAGGACGGCGTCCACCCCGGGCTGGGGTTGTTCCCGGGCGAGGTGGTCCGGCTGGCCCAGCCGGCGGGGCTGAAGGTCCCGCACATGGGCTGGAACAGCCTGCGGCTGACGCAGCCGAATTGCCCGCTGTTCGCCGGGCTGCCGCCGGACCCGGCCGTCTACTTCGTCCACTCGTACCACCCGGCCCCGGCCGACCCGGCCCTGACCGCGGCCGCGGCCGACTACCCCGGCCCGTTCTGCGCGGCGGTCTGGAAGGACAACGTCTACGCCACCCAGTTCCACCCGGAGAAGAGCCAGGACGTGGGGCTGCGGATGCTGAAGAACTTCGGGGAGTTGTAAGCCGCAAGCGCCGGGGTTGCTGGGTCGCGCATCAGTTTGGCGACTTCGCCCCTGACGGAGCAAGGGGCTACGACCCAAACTGATGCACGACCGGTTGCTGGCGAGCCCCCGACTCACCCCACGTCCCAGACGACCACCGCCCCGGTGTCACCACCGGCGGCCAGCCGCCCGCCGTCCGGGGCGTAGGCCAGCGAGTACACCTTCCCGACCGGCCCGGCGAACCCGCCGGCCTCCCGCCCGGTCGCCGCGTCCCACAGCCGGACCGTCCCGTCCCAGCTCCCGGTCGCCAGCGTCCGGCCGTCCGGGCTGAACGCCACCGCCGCCACCGCCCCCTTGTGGCCCTTGAGGGTGGCCCGCCCCCGCTTCTTGGCCAGGTCGAACAGCTCCACCCCCCAGTCCACGGCCGCGGCCAGCGTCGACCCGTCCGGCGACAGGGCGACGGCCGGGCTGGTGCGTTTGAGCGGGAAGTGCAGGGCGTCCGGCCGGCGAACGTCCCGGACCGTGACCTTTTGGTGTCCGGTGGACCAGGCGACCAAGCCCTTCGCCGGACACGCGGCCACGGCCCGCACCCCGTTCTGCTCGCGGAACTCCGGCTTAACCCACCGGCCGGTCCGGAGGTTCCAGAGCCCGAACTCCCCGGGGGCCGGCTTGTACCGCTCGCCGACGCCGACCGCGAGCAGGTCCGGGCCGGCCGCCGACAGCCCGGTCACTCCCCCGCTCTGCACGAGCCCGGCCAGCGGGTCGCCGGGCCGCGCGACACACCAACCGGCGGCCGACGCCACGGCCAGCCGCCCGTCCGGCAGGTACGCCAGGGCGTGGACCGGCGGGCGGTTTCGCCAGGCGTCGGGGACGGGCGCCGGCCCGTCGCCCCAAAGGTGGACCGCCCCGTCCTTCCCGCCGGAGGCGAGGACCGACCCGTCCGGGGGGAACGCCACGGCGTAGACGATGTCGGTGTGCCCGTGGTAGATCAGCATCCGTTCCGCCGCGCTAAGGCCCGCCCGGGCCGACTTCCGGTAAGCTGAATTCTACCGCCCCCCGGGGTGCCGGATCGAGCCCGGCGGGTGTGTTCGGTGGTAGGGTGGGTCCGGGCGGCCCGGAGGGACGCCGGCCCACCACGCGCGACCCGGTGGGTCCGCGGTCCTGGCGGACCGCCGCGACCCACCCTACAGGAACCGGATCGGACCGATGGGAGTCGAATGGACCGACGACGACCCGGCGACCGGGGCCCGGCGGTTCGTCTGCGCCGAGAAGTTCGCCCGCCGGTGGCACTTCAAGGTCCGGTTCAAGCGGCGGACCGAGTGGGACCGATCCGTCGCCGTCACCCGGGACATGTGGGAGGCGCTGCTGGTCCGGCTGGAGCGCCGCTACCCCCGCCGGGAGGGCGTCACCGACGAGGACCTGGCCGCCGTCCGGAAGGTCATCGCCGGGCTCAAGCCGGAGCCGGGCTTCGACGGGGAAGGCGGTGTTAACCACAAAGACACGAAGGACACGAAGGAGGACGAACCGGAAGGGTGAGTACAGATCGTGATGATGTCTTCTTCGTGCCCTTCGTGTCTTTGTGGTTAACTCTTCATGCCGTATACCCCGATCCTGGCCACCCTGGGCTACGTCTTCTCGGCGGACGGCCGGCGGGTGCTGCTGGTCCACCGCAACGCCCGGCCCGGGGACGCCCACCTCGGGAAGTACAACGGCCTCGGCGGGAAGCTCCACCCGGACGAGGACGTGGTCGCCGGGCTGCGGCGGGAGGTCCGCGAGGAGGCCGGCATCGAGTGCGAGGCGGTGAAGCTGGCCGGGACGGTCTCCTGGCCGGGGTTCGGCAAGGGCGGGGAGGACTGGTTCGGGTTCGTCTTCCGGGTCGACCGGTACACCGGCACGTCGTTCACCTCCAACCCCGAAGGGACGTTGGAGTGGGTCGAGGTGGATCGGGTGTTGTCGCTCCCGCTGTGGGAGGGCGACCGGCACTTCCTGCCGATGGTGTTCGACCCGGCCCACCCCCAATTTCACGGGGTCATGCCGTACCGGGACGGCCGGCCGGTCGGGTGGTCGGTCAGCGTGATGGGGTGAGGGCGACTCGTAGGACAGTTTGCAGAACGTCGGGGGGGTGGCGTGCCGGGAGCTGGCGTGCCGGTTGCGTGCGCGACCGTAGCTTGCAAGACTCCGGTCGCTCACGCTCCCGGCTCGCCATCCGGAAGGCGTGTGCTACAGTTCCGCACGGGCCGGGCCGGCACGATCTCGCCCCGGTCGGACCGTCCGCACGCCTGGGGGAGCGGTGTCGTCCTACTGCCCGGAAGTCCGGTCCTGCACCCCGGGGGCGTTCCCCCTCGGCGGCGGGGCGGAGCCGGCCCCCGGGGTCCGGCTCCGCCGGGTCCGCGGCCGGGGCGGGTTCGCCGAGGTGTGGGAGGCCGCCACCCCGGCCGGCCC
>JAIEQN010000768.1 GCA_019747685.1 Gemmataceae bacterium | reverse complement strand
CGCCCGCGGGTTCCGCCGCCGCCACTTCCCGACCCGCTCCGGGATCGACCGGTCCGGGGCGAACCGCAGCGGCCGGTCGGCCAACTGCCGGTCGAGGTCGTCCTTCAGGTCGGCCGCCGACTGATACCGGTTGGCCGGGTCCGGGGCCAAGAGCTTGCGGACGATCGACTCGACCGCCGCCGGCACGACCGGGTTCGCCTCCCGCAGCGGCGGCGGGCCGGCCCGGCGGGCGGCCAGGAGGGCGTCGAAGTCCGGCCGGCCCCGGGCCGGGGACGGGAACGGCAATTCGCCGGCCAGCAGCTCGTAGGCCATCACCCCGAGCGAGTACAGGTCGGTCCGGGCGTCTACCCCGCCCTTGCCCCGGGACTTCAGGTCGAGGAGCTGCTCGGGGGCCATGTACGGGATCGTCCCGCCGACCGCCTCCCGGTCCTTCTCGGCCGCGTCGTAGGACAGGTTGAAGTCGAGCAGCATCGGGTCGCCGGTGTCGGCCAGCAGGACGTTCCCCGGCTTCAGGTCGAGGTGGAGGATGCCGCGGGCGTGGGCGTGGGCCAGCCCGTCGACCATCCGGGCCAGCAGGCGGAGGACCGGCCCGACCTCCCCGACCACGGTGTCCTCGACGGCCGCGCGGGCCGGGGCCGGGGTCGCGTCGGCGAGCGACGCCGGCCCACCGGCCCGGGTGCTGGCGGTGGTCGTCGACCCCCGCCGGGTGGCCGCCGCCCGGACGGTGGACGGGGCCGCGGTCTGGGACCGGCGGTAGGCGGTCAGCAGGTCGGCCACCGTCCGCCGGCCGACGAACGGCATGCAGATGACCTGGACCGGCGGGGCGGTGTGGACCGAGTAGACGGGGACGATGTGGGTGTGCTGGAGGCGGGCCAGCCGCTCGGCCTCCCGGCTCGGTCGGAGCGTGACCTTGAGGGCCACCTCGCGGCCGGCCAGGGCTTCTTGCTTGGCCAGGAAGACCCGCCCGAACGTGCCGCGGCCCAGTTCCTCGACCAGCCGGAACCCGAAGAAGGTGTCGCCCGGGCTGGGCATCACCGGGGCCACCTTCGACCCGCGGGCGGACGCCGGCGGCCCCTCGTTCACCACCGGCGGGGGGCGGAAGGCCGGCTCCGGCGCGACGGCCACCCGCTCGGTCGGCGGCCCGTCGGACTCGGCCGGCCAGAGCAGCCGGACGCCGGGTCGGGATTTCGGGGGTGCGATGCAGGCCGGGGTGACGGGCATGGTGGGCGTCGGCGGTGCCGTCCTCGGGGCGCGGGGAGGGGCAGTCTGCGGAGACTTGTAGCACGGCCGGTCGGCCCGGACAACTGGCCGGAAGTGGCGATTGCGAGATTGTTTACGTCCGGAGTCTAAGAAATGTCAGTGTGGCGCAAATTCCTCCCATGCCATCTCAGTTTTCAGGACTGCCGAGACGACGTGCTCACCCCAAATTGCCTATTTTTTACTACGCCACGTGAACGAGCAATCCGGGTGAGCCCCCGGCCCGCCATCAGTCGTCGTCGAGGCGGGGCTTCTCGCCGGCCCCGCGGGTGCGGATCAGCTCGGCTTCGCGGGCGTAGGAGACGGCCGTGTCGTAGGTGATCTCGCCCTTCTGGTACAGCTGCAACAGGACCGAGTCCATCGTCTGCATCCGCAGCTTCTTGCCGGTCTGAAGCTCGCTGTAGATCATGTGCGGGTTGCCGTCGCGGATGAACTTCCGGATGGCGGGCGTCGCGACGCAGATTTCGGTGGCCAGGATGACCCCCTTGCCGTCGGTCCGGGGCAGAAGGTTCTGGGCGACGATCGCCTGGAGGCAGTTGGAGAGCTGGTAGCGGATGTTGTTCTGCTGCTCGGACGGGAAGACGCTGAACACCCGCTGGATGGTCTGGACGCTGTCCGGGGTGTGCAGGGTGGCCAGGACCAGGTGGCCGGTCTCGGCGGCGGTGATGGCGGTGGCCACCGTCTCCAGGTCCCGCATCTCGCCCACCACGATCACGTCCGGGTCCTGGCGGAGGACGTGGGTGAGGGCCGACCGGAAGCTCGGGGTGTCGATGTACACCTCCTGCTGGACGACGAGGCTCCGCCGGTTCTCGTGGACGTACTCGACCGGGTCCTCGATGGTGACGATCTTGGCCCGCCGCTCCCGGTTGATCAGGTCGATCATGTAGTTCAGGGTGGTGGTCTTGCCGCTCCCGGTCGCCCCGGTCACGAGGATCAGCCCGGTGGTCAGCCGGGTCAGGTCGTCCACCACCGCCGGGATGCGGAGTTCCTCCCGCTCGCGGATGCGGAGTTCGCAGAGCCTGAGGGCGAATTCCGGGCAGCCGCCGTGGAAGTAGATGCTCACCCGGCACCGGCCGATCCCCTCCCAGTACCGGGAGAAGCAGAGCTGCATCTGGTCGTACAGGGCGGCCTTCTGGCGGTCGGTCAGCAGCTCGTCGGTGAGCCCCTTCAGGGCGTCCTCGTCGAGGGCCGGGCCGTTGACCACCTGGATGTCCCCGCCGATCCGGAAGGCCGGGGCGACCCGGTGGATCAGGTGGATGTCGCTGGCCTGGTACTGGCGGGCGGCGCGGAGGATCTTGTCGAGCGACCAGGACATGGGTGGTTCCGGAGACGGAGTTTCACCGCGGAGGACGCAGAGAACGCGGAGGGATCGTTGATTTCCCGAACCCTGTTTTTCTCTGCGGACTCGGCGTCCTCCGCGGTGAAGGTCTTCGTCGCTCACAACCCGAGGAAGTTCCGAATCCTGCCGAACAGCCCGGGCCGGTCGAGCAGGGCGTTGAGCTTGGCCCGGGCCTCGTCGTGCTTCGGGACGATCTCCAGCGCCCGCCGCAGCGACGTGACGGCGGCGTCGGTCAGCCCCAGGGCGTCCTCGCACTCGGCCCGCTTGAGCCACAGGAAGACGCTCTCCGGCTCCTCCTCTAGGGCTGCCTTGAACCGCGGCAGGGCCTTCCCCGGTTGGCCGTAGTATTGCAGGACCAGCCCGATCTCGGCTTGGACGAGCCAGTCCTTGTCGGCCGCCACCGCCTTGTCGAAGCAGTGCCGGTCGAGGGCCTGCTTGTCGGCCACCATCAGCTCGCCCCGGACCAGCCACCGGTAGGCCGTCTCGCCCGCCTGGGCCAGGGCCTGGTCGCAACAGCCCATCGCCTGCTTCTTGTCCCCCAGTCGGCAGAACGCCTGGGCTCGGCCGGCCAGGAGGTCCGGGTTGTTCTTGAAGATTTCCAGGGCCTTGCGGGCCCACAACTCGGCCTCGGCGTACTCCCCCAGGTGGACCAGCATCCGGACCTGCCCGACCCAGGCGGCGATGACCGACTTGTCGTCCTCCAGGGCACGCGAGTAGAGCCGCAGGGCGGTCTCGTAATGCCCTTGGCGGCGCTCCCGGTCGGCCTGGGCCAGCCAGTGCTCGTGGTCCCGGGCCGGGTCCTTCGCCGGCCCGCGGTCGCCGTCCGGGGCCGGGTCGTCGAGTTCGAGGCGGTCGAAGCGGGGCATGGTTTCTCAGCGGAGCCGGCCCATCTCGCCGAGCGGGTGGAGCTTGAACGCCACCCGCCCGCGGACCTGGTGCGTGTCAACGTACAGCGCCGGCGAGTCGAGCGTCTGGGGGACGACCACCCCCGGCCCATACCGTTCGTTGTTGTTGTTGTACGGCACCAGGTCGGGCACCCACGGGGCGACCAAGTACCGGCCGTCCGGGATCACCCGCTCGTCCGGCTTCTTCAGCCGCCGGGGCGGCGGCTGCCAGTCACACGGCACGCCGCTGACGGTCAGCGTCTGGCCGTCGAACACCAGCCGGTCGCCGGCCACGGCCAGCACCCGGGTCAGGTAGAGGCCGGGCTGGACGTAGTAGTTCTGGTTCTGACCGACGGACTGCTGGCCGCCGGTCGTCTCGAAGATGACCCAGTCGCCGAGCCGGAGCCGGCCCGGCGGGGCGTCCCCGCCGGGGAAGTAGACGACCACGTCGCCGACGTTCAGCGGCCCGACCGGGCGGTTGACCGTCACCGGCTGGACGAACGTGTTGAACAGGATCGGCCCGGGGACGTAGACGACGACCAGCATGAGAACCGCCAGCACGGCCCCGACCCGGTAGGTGTAGACCCGGTCGAACCCGGCCACCCGGGTGGCGTACAGGGCGCCGGCGTAGTGGACGGCGAAGGCCAGCCCGAGGAACAGGCCGCTGGCCTGGTAGCCGAGGCAGACGAGGGCGGCGAGGACGAGCAGCACCCAGGCCCCGAGGACCATCCACCCGAGGGCGGTCGCCCCGACGGCCCGCAGCGGCCAGCCCGGCACCGCCGCCCGGACGAACAGCCCGAGCGGCGGC
>JAIEQN010000063.1 GCA_019747685.1 Gemmataceae bacterium | reverse complement strand
GCCCCGCCGGCGCCGGCGGAGGAGCCGCCGGCCGGGCCGCCGCTGTTCGAGGACGTGACCCCCGCGTCCGGGGTGTCGTTCAGCTACCGCAACGGCGAGGAGACCTCGCCCCACCTGTCGATCCTCGAATCCCTCGGCGGCGGGCTGGCCGTCGTCGACTACGACGGGGACGGCCTCCTGGACCTGTTCCTGGTCGGCGGCGGGCACTTCGGCGGGCCCGACAAGAAGACCATCCTCGGCCACCCGTGCAAGCTCTACCGGAACCTCGGCAACTTCAAGTTCGAGGACGTGACGGACAAGGTCGGGCTGGGGTCGCTGGCCGGCGGGGCCCCATGGTTCTACTCCCACGCGGCGGCCGTGGCCGACTACGACCGGGACGGCTGGCCGGACCTCCTGGTCACCGGGTGGGGCCGGGTCGCCCTGTTCCACAACGAGCCGGCCCAGTCCGGCGGGCGGGCGTTCAAGGACGTGTCGGCGGCGGTCGGGCTGGACAAGGGGATCACCTGGGCCACCAGCGCCGCCTGGGCCGACCTCGACGCCGACGGGTTCCCCGACCTGTACGTCTGCCAGTACGTCGACTGGAGCTTCGACAACCACCCGAACTGCAACTACGACGGTAAGACCCCGGACGTGTGCCCGCCGAAGAAGTTCAAGGGGCTGCCCCACAAGGTCTACCGGAACGCCAACGGGGTGTTCGTGGACGTGACCGACCTGGCCGGGCTGCACAAGGGCGGCGAAGGGGCGAGCAAGGGGCTGGGCGTACTGGCCCTGGACGTGAACGGCGACGGCCGGCCGGACATCTACGTGGCCAACGACACGGTCGCCAACTTCCTGTACGTCAACCGGTCGGACAAGACGCAGATCAAGCTGGCCGAGGTCGGGATGCTCTCGGGCACCGCCCTGGACGCCAGCGCGTCGCCGAACGGGAGCATGGGGGTGGACGCCGGCGACCCGGAGGAGACCGGGAAGCCGGCCATCTGGGTGACCAACTACGAGAACGAGCTGCACGCCCTGTACCGGAACATGACCCCGAACCCGGCCACCCCGTCGTTCGTGTACGCCACCCAGCCGACCGGGATCGCGGCCATCGGCCAGAAGTTCGTCGGCTGGGGGACCGGGTTCGGGGACTTCGACCACGACGGGTGGGAGGACCTGTTCATCGCCAACGGCCACGCCATCCGGTTCCCGACCGGGACGACCCGCCGGCAGCGGCCGGTGCTGATGCAGAACAAGGGCGGGAAGTTCACCGACGTTAGCAAGCGGGGCGGCGGGTACTTCGCCGAGCAGCACCTGAGCCGGGGGGTGGTGCTGGCCGACCTGGACAACGACGGCCGGCAGGACCTGGCGGTGGCCCACATGAACGAGCCGGTCAGCATCCTGAAGAACGTGGCCCCGGCCGGGAACCACTGGGTTGGGGTCGGGCTGGCCGGGAAGGACCACGCCGACGTGGTCGGGGCCCGGGTGGTGGTCGAGGCCGGCGGCCGGGCGCAGACCCGGTTCGCCAAGGGCGGCGGCAGCTACGCCTCGTCCCCGGACCGGCGGCACGTCTTCGGGCTGGCGGCGGCCGACAAGGTCGCCAAGCTGACCGTGTACTGGCCGGACGGGACCAAGCAGGAGTGGGCCGACGTGCCGGCCGACAAGTACCACGTCGCCGTCCAGGGGGAGAAGGAGTTGCAGGCCCCGGCCAGGCCGAAGGGGTAACGGCGTGAACCCGCCGGTCACATCGGGGGTCGTGACCGGCGGTTATCCGAGGCCCGCCCCCACCCCGCAGGGGTTTCGATGGCCCAGTTCGTTCACCTGACGCCCGAGTCCCGAGTCGGGCTCATCCGGCGGAACGGCATCCGCCGCCTCCGCCGGGCCGGTCCGGCTTTCCCCGGCGGGGTCTTCGCGGTCCCGGTCACCCGGAGCTACTACGTTTCGCACCAGTGGCTCCGGGAGCTAAAGCGGCGGAACGCCGGGCCGATCGCCGGCGTCTACTTCCGCCTCCCGGACGACGAACGGGTCTGGGTGGGGCACTACGGGGCAGCACACCGGTGGATGTCAGCCGCCGAGGCGGTCGCCGAGTTCCTGTTGGCCGAGGACCGGCGGGGGTGGGAGGTGGTTATCCCCCGCCGGGTCCTTCCGTCCGAGATCCACCGAACCCGGCAACTGCCCCAGGTCGTCGGGTGGCGGTATTCGCCGGGGGCGAAGGGGAAGCCGCCGTTCTGCACCTGTCGCTTCTGCACACGCGGCGAGTACGGGGCCGCACGCCTCCGCGAGCGACTCGGCTCGCCGGACGACTGACCGGGGGTTCCATGGGCGGGCCGCGGAACCCGGCTGACGGGGTGACCGCCGCCTACGACCGGATCGCCGACGCTTGGGCAGCCGACCGGCCGGCCGCCGGGTTCCGCGAGCGGCCATGGGTCGATTGACTGGTCGGGTCGCTACCGGCCGGGGCGGCCGTCCTCGATGTCGGCTGCGGGTGCGGCCGGCCGATCGCCGAGTACCTCGCCGGCCGGGGGTTCCGGGTTACCGGGCTGGACGGCTCGGCCCGGTTGCTCGACCACGCCCGCCGGGCCGTCCCGGCCGCCGCCTTCGTCCACGGCGACATGCGGACCGCCGACCCGGGCGGCCCGTTCGACGCGGCCGTCGCCTGGGATTCGGTCTTCCACCTCCCGAGGCCCGACCAAACCTCGATGTTCGCCCGGCTGGCGGGGTGGCTCGTGCCCGGCGGCCGGCTGTTGATCGCGCTCGGCGGGTCGGCCGACGACGGGTTCACGTCCGACATGCACGGCGAGACGTTCTTCTACAGCGGGCACGCTCCGGCCCACGCCCTCCGGCTGCTCGCGGCCGCCGGGTTCGCGGTCGAACACTGGGCGGTGGACGAGCCGTCGTCCCGCGGCCACGTCGCCGTCCTCGCCGTCCGAAGTGAGCCGGCGGAACCGGCCTCCTCGCCCGGGCCGGCGGCTCATTAGCCTCGTCGGCCAGCACTCACCGGTCTGTCATCGCCGGCTCATAACATTTCTTCCGCCCGCCGCCCCTCGGCTTAATTCGTCCCGTCACACGGCGAAAAAGTACCGACCCGCACACTCGTTTTAATAGACGATGTCACGACTACTCTCGGCTTCCCTTTCGGCCTGCGGCTGGGTCGTACTCCTGTTGCTCGGGCTGGCGGCCGCCGCGGTGTGGGCCTACCGGTACGAACCACCCGGTCCGGCGGCCGCCCCGCCCCCGCCGGCGGACGACATCGAGGTCGCCCCGCCGACCGCCCGGCCGGACGGCCACCGGCTGCGGCACTACCCGCCCGGGGCCGTCCGGCTGCCGGCCGACACCGCCGTCCTCGGGCTCACCCTCGGCGGGGAGAGCCGGGCCTACGTCCTCGAGACGTTCGCCCAAGTCGGCGACCACGTCGCCGAGGACGTGATCGACGGCCGGCCGGTGAGCATCACCTACTGCGACCGCCGGACCTGCGGGAAGGTGTTCGCCGGGGCCCGCGGAGGCGACCCGCTCGGGCTCCGCCCGGCCGGCTACTCGCGGGCCGACGGGATGCTGCTCGAAGCCGGCGGCCGGGTCTACCGGCAGGAGGACGGCCACCCGTACCACCCGGACGGCGACCCCGGCCCGCCGCTGGCCGAGCTGCCGTCGGTCCTGACGACCTGGAAAGACTGGGCCGCCGACCACCCGGGCACGGCCGTCGTCTGCTACCCCACCCTGTGGGTGGGGGCGTGGCTGCGGGTCTACCCGGCCCGGATGGCCGACCTCCCGGACGCCGCCCGGGTGGTCGGTCTGTCGGCCGGCGGGGAGCACCGGGCCTACCTGTTGGAGGCGTTCGATCAGCCGTCCCGGTACGTCGTCCACGACTTCCTGAACGCCACCCCGGTCGCGGTGACCTACTGTCCCGAGTCGGACCGGGTCCGGGCGTTCCGCAGCCCGGACGGCCAGACCCCGCTGTCAATGACGTTCGCCGGGTGGCACGCCGACCCGTTGCGGGGCGGGATGCTGTTGGACGTGGACGGGGCGGTGTACGACCAGCAGACCCGGGTCGGGGTCGGCCCCGGGGCGGCCGGGCCATTGCCGTACCAGGAGCTGCCGGCGGCGGCGACCACCTGGGGCGAATGGCGGTCCGCCCACCCGGACACCGGGGTGTACGTCGGCGGCCGCCGGGACCGGCTCCGGCTCGGGGCGGCCGACGCGGGCGGGGTCGCCGACCAACTCGCCGAACTGCTGCCGGTGGCCCTGCCGGTGGCGGCCGGGGCCGGGCTGTGGGGCG
>JAIEQN010000001.1 GCA_019747685.1 Gemmataceae bacterium | reverse complement strand
TCCGGCGGGTGGCAGTAGTGGAAGTTGAACAGCCCGACGGCCGGGTGCGGCTTCTCCACCTTCGCCCGCCCGTTGGCCACGTTCAGCGAGATCAGGTGCTTGTGCGGGAAGTCCTTCTCGGCGTCCACGATCGTATCGACGATCCGGTGCTGCCAGTCCATCGTGACACCGCCGAAGTACGGCTCGTTGCAGACCTCGTAGTAGAGGTTGTCGAAGTCCTTCAGCTCGGCCACCACCTTCCGGACGAACGCCTCCTGCACGGCCAGCAGGTCCTGGTGCTTGAGGGTGTAGGCCTCGTCCTTCGGGCAGTTGCCGACGCCGTTCACGTTGTTCCCGGCCTGCATCGGGTTGGCCTTCCAGAGCTTGTCGTCGTAGTTCGGGCAGAACAGGTTCAGCTCGACCACGACGCCGTGCTTGCCGGCCTCGGCCAGGAAGTCCTTGAGCCGCCGGAAGTAGGCGTCGTCCCACTTGCTCAGATCGAACTTGTTGCCGCCGTCGAAGTACCCGGGGGCGTCGCCCCGGGCCCACGGGCAGACATACTTCCCGGGGGCCGTGGCCAGCACGTTGTCGGTGATCTCGAACGACCCGGGCACCTCCCGGTAGGTGCCGGCGAACGTCCGGGTGTGGTTCAGCCCGTCGGCGGCCAGGGCCTTCAGGTACGCCTTGTAGTCGAAGTCGAGGTTCAGGACGGCCCCGTAGTGCTCGCCGGAGGTAACAAGTACCGTCGGCTTGCCGCGGAACAGGAAGTAGTGGCCGTTGTCCGGATGTGCCGCGAACGGCCGGGCCGGTTCGGCGGCGGCCGCCGGAAACGCCGTTGACACGGCCAACAGAAGTGCGATTCTCATGGGGCCTCCCCGGCGGCCGGGGCCGCCTTACCCATGAGGGTAGCGGCTCCGGCCCGGTGGCCCAGGCCCACGGCCGGGGCGGCACCGGAAATGCTCGCCCACACCGGCCGGCGGCGGACCCGCCCGCGGCCCGGGGGTGACATGGACAGCGTGATCCCGGCCGAAGCCCCGACGACGGCCCCCGCCGCCCTCCCGGCGGACGAGGCGGGGCCGTCCTCCGTCCTAGTGGTCGACGACAACGAGCCGAGCCGGGACATCCTGGCCCGGTGGCTGTCGGTCCACGGGTACCGCGTCGCCGAGGCGGCCGACGGCCGGGCCGCCCTCGACCGGATCGGCCGAGACGACTTCGACCTCGTCCTGCTCGACATCAGCATGCCCGGGCTGGACGGGCTGCAAGTCCTGGAGGCGGTCCGCCGGGGGCGGGACCGGCTCGACCTGCCGGTGGTGATGGTGACCGCCCACCAGGACGGGGAGGAGGTGGCCCGGGCGCTGGACCTGGGGGCCAACGACTACGTCACCAAGCCGCTCGACTTCCCGGCCGTCCTGGCCCGGGTGCGGACCCAGCTCGACCTCCGCCGGTCGGTCCGCTTGGCCTCGGACCTGGAGGACCGGCTGCGGCGGCGGAACGCCGAGCTGGAGGAGGCCAACGCCGACCTCCTGCGGGCCGGGGACCGGCTGCGGCGGGACCTGCGGGCGGCCGCCCGGGTGCAGGAGGCCCTGTTGCCCCGCCGGCCGGTCGGGGTGCCGGGGTGGGACTTCGCCTGGGCGTTCCGGCCGTGCGAGGAGCTGGCCGGCGACGCCCTGAACGTCTGCCGGCTGGACGACCGGCACGCCGCCGCTTACGTGCTGGACGTGGCCGGGCACGGGGTCGCGGCCGCCCTGTTGGCCGTCACCGTCACCCGGCTGTTGTCCCCCGCGGCCGGGCAGGAGTCGCTGCTGCTCCAGCCCGGGGACGGGGCCGACGGGGTGGTCCCGCCGGCGGCGGTCGCGGACCGGCTGGCCCTCCAGTTTCCGTTCGACCCGGCCACCCAACAGTACCTGACCCTGAACTACGCGGTGATCGACACGACGGCCGGCCGGGTGCGGTACGTGTCGGCCGGGCACCCGCCGGCCGTCCACCTGCCCCGGGGCGGGGCGGCCGGCATCCTGCCCGGGACCGGGCTGCCGGTCGGGCTGGGGGCCGGGTACGAGGAGCACGTCCTGGACCTGGCCCCGGGGGACCGGCTGGTCCTGTACTCGGACGGGGTGCCGGAGGCGGTGTCGCCGGGCGGGGAACAGTTCGGCCGGGACCGGCTGCTGGCGGCGGTCGAAGCCCGGCGGGGCCGGCCGCTGGCCGACGCGGTCGCCGCCCTGGAGGCGGATCTGCTGGCCTGGTGCGGCCCGGCCCGGCCACGGGACGACGTGTCGGTCCTGGCGGTGGAGCGGCTGGCCGGCTAACGACACCAGGGGTTTGCACCCCTGGCTACGGGCGGCCGTCCCTCCGGGACTCCGGATTTCGAGCCGCGGAGCGGCGACCGAATGTAGCCAGGGGCGCAAACCCCTGGCCCGTTTTTCCCGGCCCTACCGGGTGGCGGGCGTCGGCTCGCCCGGGGCCTTCGTCGGGCCGGGCTTGCCGTCGGCCGGGGTCGGGTTCCCCAGCTCGTCGGACAGCCCGATCTTGACCACGTCCTGGCGGAAGAACAGGGCCACCGTCCACTCCAGCAGGATGCGGACCTTCCGCCCCAGCCCGGGGGTCTGGAACAGGTAGTACGTCCGCCACGCCCACCACGCCAGGAACCCGCGGACGGTGATCCCCTTGACGCTGGCGATCCCCCGGTAGTGGCCGAGGGCGGCCATCGTCCCGAGCATCTGGTACACGAACGGGGCCGGCTCCTTGCCGTCGATCACCGCGGCGATGTTCTTGGCCAGTTGCTTCGCCTCCCGCAGGGCGTGCTGGGCCAGGGTCGGGTACGGCTGGCCGTCCGGCCCGGGGATGGCGGCACAGTCGCCGATGGCCCACACCCCGGGATGCCCCGCCACCCGCATGCACCCGTCGGTCGTCACCCGGTCCCGGGTCCGGGGCAGGTCGAGGCCGGCGACCAGCGGGTTCGGGGCCAGCCCGGCCGACAGGATCACCGTCGCCGCCTCGACCTCCTCACCGCCCGGCAGGTGGACCCGGTCGGGCTCGATCCGCTCCACCCCGGTCCCGGTCCGGACCGTCACCCCGCTCTTGGTCAGCCGCTTCTCGGCGTACCGCCCGGACTTCTCGTTCAGCTCGGGCAACAGCCGCGGCCCCCGTTGGAGCAGGACCACCCGGACCTCCTTCCGGGTGATCCGCGGGTACGCCCGCAGGAGCCGGTCGACGAACTCGGACATCTCCCCGCACAGCTCGACCCCGACCAGCCCGCCGCCGACCACCACGAACGTCAGATCGCGGGCCCGGGCGGCCGGGTCGGTGGCGGCGTCGGCCCGCTCGAACGCCTCGATCACGTGGTTCCGGAAGGTGATGGCGTCGACGATCGTCTTGAACGTCAGGGCGTGCTCGGCCCCGGGGATTCGCCGCTTGTCGGTGATCTGGCCGACGGCCAGGACGAGGTGGTCGTAGGGTAGCGAATAGCGGTCGCCGGCGGCCGAACGGGCGTGGACCTCCTTGGCCGCCAGGTCGACGTGCTCGATGGTGGCGTTGTAGAACCGGGTGTGCCTCAGCAGCGGCCGGACCGGGTTGACGGCGTGGCGGAACTCCAGGTCGCCGGACCCGGCCTCGAAGAGCAGCGGGGTCATCAGGAAGAAGTTGTCCCGGCCGACCAGGATGACCTCGACCTTGGCCGGGTCGACCCGGCCGTCGAGGTGGTCGGCGGTGTACACCCCGCCGAACCCGGTCCCGAGGATGACCACCCGGGTGCGGCGGCCGTCTGGCATGAGTGGCTCCCGTGTCCGATGACGCCGGGCCGTCGCCGGCTCGGGTCATGGTACGGAGGCCGGCGGTGGCGGAACGGGTCGGCCGCTGGGACTCCGGCCAGGGTCAGGCGGCGCTCGGCTGCTCGTTGCGGATGACGACCTCCGGGCGGGGGTTCGGCGGCGGCACCGGCAGACCCTGGGCGGCGAGCAGTTCGGCGTGTTCCCGCATCCCGTCCCTGGCCCGGTCGAGGCAGTCCTGGACCGACCGCCCGACCCCGGTGAACCCGCTCAGCTCGTCGGAGTAAAAGCCGAAGAAGTCCGGCTCGGGGGTGGCCTCGATGACGAGGCTGTACGGCAGGTCGATCACGACTCGTCCTCCTCGGACTCGTTGTCCGGGTCGGGTGGCGGACCGGCCGGCGGCGACCCCGGCCGGGGGATGCCGGCGGCCTTCAGGATCGCCTGGCAGGTCCCGGTCGGGACCTCACGCGGCCCGTGGTAATCGACCCGGACCAGCCGGGGCACGCC
>JAIEQN010000904.1 GCA_019747685.1 Gemmataceae bacterium | reverse complement strand
CTGGCCGACCGGCACCGAACCGAGCTGGAAGCCGTGGTGTCCTGACTTCGCCCTCATTCCGAAATCCGCACTCCGCAATCCGAAATGTTGGTCGACACCCACGCCCACCTGTTCGACGGCCGGTTCCGGTCGGACCTGCCGGCGGTGCTGGCCCGGGCCGCGGCCGCCGGGGTCGAGCGGGCGATTTGCATCGGCATCGACCGCGACTCGAACCGCGACTCGGTCCGGCTGGCCAAGCACTACCCGTTGCTGGTCGCGGCCGTCGGGCTCCAGCCGAACGGGCTGGCCGAGGTCGAACCCGGCGACTGGGACGAGGTGGTCCGGCAGGCCGAGACCGAGCCGAAGGTCGTGGCGATCGGCGAGACGGGGCTGGACCGGTACTGGGACAAGGCCCCGTTTCCGCTGCAAGAGGAATACTTCGCCCGGCACATGGAGTTGGCCCGGCGGCTCGGCAAGCCGTTCGTCATCCACTGCCGGGAGGCCGAGGCCGACACCGTCCGGATGCTCCGCGACGAGTTCGACCGGCACGGGCCGATCCGGGCCGTGATGCACTCGTTCAGCGGCGACCTCCCGACCGCCCAGGCCTGCCTTCAGATGGGCCTGTACATTTCGTTCGCCGGGATGCTGACCTACCCGTCGGCCCAGCCCCTCCGGGATGTCGCCAAGGAAGTGCCTCTCGACCGGCTCCTGGTCGAAACCGACTGCCCGTACCTGGCCCCCGTGCCGCACCGGGGGAAGCGGAACGAGCCGGCCCACGTCGCCCACACGGCCGCCGTCCTGGCGGAGTGCAAAGGTATCTCGGCCGACGAGATCGGGGAGCACACGACGCGGAACGCCAAGGCGCTGTTCGGGTTGGGTGGGTGAGCCCCAGCCCAGGGCGGGAGCCCTGGGTCCGGTGATTTCGCGGAACCTCGGCCCCGGGTCCGGTGTTAGACTGGGTGTGGCCCGTGTCCGCCGCCGAGGCCGACCGATGCGACGCTTCCTCCGACCGCTGGCCGTGTTCGCCCTGACCGCCGGGCTGGCCGTCGCCCTCGGCGACACCTCGGCCGCCGACGACGGGGCCACCAAGGCCGAGAAGCTGGCCAAGCTGAAGGAGCTGAAGGAGAAGTTCAAGAACGCCGACCCGGCCACCAAGGCCAAGCTCAAGGAGCAGTTCAAGGGGATGCTCAAGGGCAAGGGGAAGGGGAAGGCCGAGCCGGCCCCGGCCCCGCCGCCCGCGCTGGCCCCGGCCAAGCCCGCCGCCCCGCCGCCCAAGCCGCCGGCCGACCAGGACCCGGCCGCCCTCGCCCGGCTGATCGACGGGCACCTCGACCGGAAGCTGGCCGAGGTCGGCGTCACTCCCGCCCCGCCGGCGTCCGACGACGAGTTCCTCCGCCGGGCCTACCTCGACCTGACGGGCGTGATCCCGACCCTGGCCCAGGCCCGGGCCTTCCTGGACGACAAGGCCCCCGACAGGCGGTCGCGCCTCGTCGAGCAATTGCTGGCCGGCCCGAACTACGGCCGGCACCTGACCGACGGCTGGATGGCCCGGCTCGTCCCCGGCGGGACCGACAACCGGTTCATCCCCCGCGACCCGTTCGGCGACTGGCTGGAAAAACAGTTCAACGACAACCGCCCGTGGAACGAACTCGTCTCCGACATCCTGACGGCCGCCGGGACGGTCGAGGAGAACCCGGCCGTCACTTACGCCCTGGCCAACCGGTCGGTCGACAAGCTGACCGACCAGACCACCCAGCACTTCCTCGGGGTGCAGTTGCAGTGCGCCCAGTGCCACAACCACCCGTTCGCCGAGTGGAAGCAGGCCGAATACTGGGGGATGGCCGAGTTCTTCGCGAAGGTCCGGCCGGACAACCCGCGGAACCCGCTCAAGGGGGCGAGCAACCTGGCGATCGGGGCCCGGGAGGGGGTCGGCCGGAGCAAGGTCAAGGAGTTCTTCCCCGAGGGGGCGAAGACGGTCCCGGCCAAGTTCCTCGGCGGGCCGGAGCCGGAGCTGAACCGGGCCGAGCCGTACCGGCCGGTGCTGGCCCGGTGGCTGACCGCCGCCGACAACCCGTACTTCGCCCGGGCCATGGTCAACCGGGTGTGGGGCCAGCTTTTCGGCCGGGGGATCGTCAACCCCGTTGACGACCTGCACGACGGCAACGCCCCGAGCCACCCGGAGCTGCTCGACGCCCTGGCCAAGGACTTCGCGGCCAACGGGTTCGACCTGAAGTACCTGTACCGGGCGGTGTGCACCACCAAGGCCTACGGGCGGACCAGCAAGCCGACGAAGGGGGCGGCCGACCCGGACCCCGCCCTGTTCGCCCGGATGACGGTCAAGGTGATGTCGCCCGAGCAGTTGTTCGACAGCGTCACCCAGGTGACCGGGGCCGACCGGATGATCGCCGAGCGGCAGAAGGACAACCCGAAGCGGGGGCCGGTCGGCCCGCGGAACCAGTTCGTCGCCTTCTTCCTGGCCGGGGCGGAAGAAGCGAACCCGGTCGAGTACGAGGCCGGCATCCCGCAGGCGCTGAGGCTGATGAACTCCCGGCTGGCCGGCGGCCCGCTGGCCGTCCGGGCGTACTTCGCCCCCGGGGACCGCCCGGCCGAGGTGTTCGAGCGGGTCTACCTGGCCGCCCTGTCCCGCCGGCCGACCCCGGCCGAGGTCGGGCGGCTCAACGCCCACCTGGGCAAGGCCGCCAACCCGGCCGCCGGGTACAGCGACATCCTCTGGGCGGTGCTCAACAGCAGCGAGTTCACGATGGTCCGGTAGCCGCCCGTAGGGTGGGCCCCGGCGGTCCGCAGGACCGCCGAGGCCCACGCGGGATGCACAAGACGTGGGCCTCGCCCCGCCTGCGGCGGGCCTCCGCCCACCCTACAAAACCCAAACCCACCGCCTTCCCATGTTCTCCGACCGCCTGACCGAACAGACCCGCCGCCGGTTCCTCCGGTTGTCCGCCGCCGGCGTCGGGGCGGCGTCCCTGTCCGGGTGGCTGGGCGTCCTGGCCGGGCGGGCGGCCGGTGCCGCCCAAGCCCCGAAGGGGAAGGCCAAGGCCTGCGTCCTGCTGTGGATGGACGGCGGCCCCAGCCACAAGGACACGTTCGACCTCAAGCCCGAGGGCAAGGGGGCCGGCGACTTCAAGCCGATCAAGACCACCGCCCCGGGGGTCGAGGTCAGCGAGCACCTGCCGCACCTGGCCAAGGTGATGAGGCACGGCGTCCTGGTCCGCGGGATGAGCACCGGCGAGGGGGCCCACGCCCGGGCCAAGTACAACCTCCACACCGGCTACCGGGAGGGCCAGGGCGGGCTCGTCTACCCGAGCCTCGGGGCGATCGTCGCCAAGGAGGTCGGCAAGCCGGACGCGGCCGTCCCGGCGTTCGTGGCCATCGGCAACCGGAGCTACGGCAGCGGGTTCCTGGGGCCGAAGTACCAGCCGCTGAGCGTCCTGAATCCCTCGGCCGGGGTGGAGGACCTGAAGGCATTGGTCGACGGCCGGCAGTTCCAAAACCGGCTGTCGCTCCTGGACGAGATGGAGCGGGCGTTCCACGGCGAGTACCAGGCCCCGGTCATTACCGACCACCGGACCACCTACGACCGGGCCGTCCGGCTGATGAACGCCAAGGAGGCGAAGGCGTTCGACCTGGCCCAGGAGCCGGCCGCCGGGCGGGCCAGGTACGGCACCGGGCGGTTCGCCGACGGCTGCCTGATGGCCCGCCGGCTGGTCGAGGTCGGGGTCCCGTTCGTCGAGGTCGGGCTGGGCGGGTGGGACACCCACCAGGACAACTTCGACCGGGTCAAGTCGCTCTCGGGGCAGCTCGACGGCCCGGCCGCCGCCCTGATCGAGGACCTGAAGCAGCGGGGGCTGCTGGACTCGACCCTGGTGGTCTGGATGGGCGAGTTCGGGCGGACGCCGAACATCAACACCCGGGGGGCCAAGCCCGGCCGGGACCACTACCCCCGGGCCTGGACCCTGGCGATGTGGGGCGGCGGGGTGGCCGGCGGCCGGGTCCACGGCAAGACCGACGCCGACGGGGCGGCCGTGGCGGACGGCAAGGCCGGCGCCGCCGACTTCCTGGCCACCGTCTGCGAGCTGATGGGGATCGACCACGCCAAGCAGAACGACACCCCGATCGGCCGGCCGATCCGGATCGCCGACAAGCCGTCCCCGTTCACCGGGAAGATCGTCTAAGCAAGACCCCACCCCCGGTCGGCGAGCCGGGAGCGTGAGCGACCGGAGTTGGACAAGACTCCGGGCGCTCACGCTCC
>JAIEQN010000531.1 GCA_019747685.1 Gemmataceae bacterium | reverse complement strand
TGCCTCGACCCGGACCCGGCCGGCCGGCCGGCCGGCGGGCGGGCGGTGGCCGACGCGGTGGTGGCCTACCAGGCCGGCATCCAGGAGCGGCTGCGGCAGACGGAGCTGGCGGCCGCCCGGGAGGCCGTGGCCCGGAAGCAGCGGCGGGCGGTCCGCGGGCTCGGGGCGCTGGCGGCGGTCCTGGTGGTGGCCGGGCTGGCGGCCGTCCTGGCCGTCCAGGCCCGGGCGAACGCCGACCTGACGAAGAAGAACGACGAGCTGGCCCAGGCCGCCGACCGGGAGCGGCGGCGGTTCGACCTGGCCCTGGAGGCGATCGGGCTGTTCCACGGGGAGGTCAGCGAGGACCTGTTGCTCAAGGAGAAGCAGTTCGCCCCGCTGCGGGCGAAGCTGCTCGGCGGGGCGGCCGCCTTCTACCGCAAACTGGAGGCCGAGATCGGGGGCCGGGACGACCCGGCGTCCCGGGCGGCCCTGGCACGGAGCTACCTTCAGTTGGGGGAGGTGAACCTCTCGATGGGGAAGACCCAAGACGCGCTCGCGGCCGCCGGCCGGGCGGTGGCGAGTCGCCGGGAGCTGGCCGCCGCCCCGGACGCCGGCCCCGACGCCCACATGGCCCTGGCGTTCGCCCTCGCCCGACTGGGTCACGCGCAGATGCTGGCCAACCACCCGGACACGGAGGCCACCCTCCGGGAGGCGCTGGCCGTGGTCGGGCGGGCCGAGGCCGACCGGGGGGAGACGTTCGACGGGCAGTTCCTGGCGGCCAGCATCATCGTGATGTGGGCCCGGGTCGTCCAGGATCGGGGCCGGGCCGCGGAATCGATCCCCGAACTGGAGCGGGCCCTGGCGACGGGCGAACGGCTCCGGGAGGCGCGGCCGGAACACACCGAAGTCCTCAGCTTTCTCGGCGACGCCCACATCCAACTCGGCATGGCGGTGACGGACGCGGTCCGCGAGCGGCGGGAACTCCGGAAGGCCCTGGAGTACCACCGGGCCTGCCTGGCCGCCGAACCGGACAGGCTGTATTACCGGCGGCAGGTCGCCCACAGCTACATGGCCCTGGGCGGCTCGAACCCCATGGCCGAGCTGTCCCAGGCCGAGGTCATCGCCGACGCCGAGACCGCCTGCCGGCTCGCCTCCGAACTCCTGGCCGAGTACCATACGGTGTCCGAGTTCCGCCGGATCGTGGCCCTCGCCCACACCCGGGTGGGCCAGCAGGCCGGCCTGGTCGGCGACCACCGGAAGGCCCGGGCGGCCTACACGGTCGCCCGGGACAACTGGCAGGTCTTGGTCGACGGGGGCTACGACCCGGTGACGTCCGGCGGGTTCCTGGCCCGGGTGTACATGGGGTTGGGCGACCTCGACTGGGTAGCCGGCGAGTACGCCGCCGCCCTGGACAACCTCGGCCGGGCCGAGGCGATCCTCGCCGACCTCCTCCGGCAGACCCCCCGCGACTACGTCCGGGCCGGGTTAGGGCAGGTCGTCCGGCGGGTCGGGCTGGTCCACCTCGCGGCTGGGCGGGTGCCCGAGGCGGCCGCCGCCACCGTCCGGGCCGGCGGGCTGATCGCCCCGGCCCTGCCCAACCTCGGGAACTTCCCCAAGACCCGGATCGAGATGGCCGCCCGCCACGCCACCCTGGCCGGGCTGGCCGCCGACCCGGACGCCGGGCTGGACTGGGTGGACGCCGCGGCCGAGGCCGACCGGGCGATGGCCTTGCTGTCGGCCAACGCCGACTACCGGCCGCACCCGCTGATGCTGACCGCGGACTGGGGGTTCGCCCCGCTGTGGGGCCGGGCTGACTTCCAGCGGTTGGTGGCCGACCTCCAGCGGCTGGTCCCGGCCGACAAGTAAGGCGTCGCGCTGGTAGAATCTTGGCGAGCGGGGGGCGTGAGCCCCTCTGTTTGTCGGACGAAACAGGGGGCTCACGCCCCCCGCTCGCCATAATCCGGCGACGGAGGAATGAGGCGGGCATGGGCGAGACGGCGGGGCGTCGCCGGTGGCGGCTCGTGATACTGCTCGGGCTGGTGGCCGGTGTCGCGGCGGCCGCGGTCGGGTATTCCGCCTGGGAGCGGCGGAAGGTTGATCGGCTGTTGGCCGATGGCGAGCGGGCGCTGGCGGCCAGGGAGTACGGACAAGCCCGGGAGCTGCTCGACCGCTACCTGGCCGAGCGGCCGGCCGACGCCCATGCCCGGCTGCTCGCCGCACGGGCGGCCCGCCACACCAAGGCCTACCGCGACGCCGCCGAACACCTCCGCCGCTGCCGGGCCGACGGCGGCGAGGCCGAGCCGATCGAAGTCGAGGAGGCCCTGCTCGACGTGCTGACCGGCGACGAGCGGCCGGTCCCCGCCCTCCGCGAGCGGGCCAGGCGGGACGACGACCTGGCCTTGGTCGTCCTCGAAGTGCTCGTCCAGCACGACCTCGACACGTACCAGCTCGGGTACGCCCTGGACGGGTTCAGCCGCTACCTGGCCCGCCGCCCGGACGACTTGCACGCGCTGCTCGGCCGCGGGTTCGTCCGGGAGCGGTTCCTGGACTTCGCCGCCGCCGCCGCGGACTACCGGCGGGCCGTCGCCGCCCACCCGGCCGACGACCGGGCCCGGCTCAAGCTGGCCGACACCCTGCTGATCGCCGGGACCCCGGACGAGGCGCTGGAGCACTACCGGTGGCTGGCCGACCGGTGGCCGGACCGCCCGCCGGTCCGGCTCGGGCTGGCCCGGTGCCTCCGCCGGCTGGCCCGCCCGGACGAGGCGGCAACACTGCTCGACGGGCTCTTGGCCGAATACCCGGACCACGGGGAGACGTTGTGGGAGCGGGGCGAGCTGGAGCTGGACCGGGGGCGGCTGGAGGCCGCCGAGCCGCTGCTCCGCAAGGCCGCCGGAAAGCGGCCGTTCGACCGCCGGGTGCAGTACGCCCTGGCCCGGTGCCTCCGCCGGCACGGGCGGACGGCCGAGGCCGACGCCGCCGACGCCCGGGTCCAGCAACTCGACGCCGACCTGACCCGGCTGGGGAAGCTCCAGGACGAGGTGCTGCACCGGCCGAACGACGCCGCCCTCCGCGTCGAAGGGGGGCTATTGTTCCTCCGCAACGGCGAACGCGAGGAGGGGCTGCGTTGGCTGCAACTGGCCCTGCGGCTCGACCCGGACTACCGCCCGGCCCGGGAGGCGCTGGCCGCCACGGGCCTCGCCCCGGCAAGCCCGGGGGGCGGGAGCGGGTTTGCCGGCGGGAAGCGTTAACCCGTCCGGGTGAGAATTTTCTGAACTGTTGACTCCGCCCCAACGGTCGGTTACAAACGGGGGGGAGTGGATTTTGGCCCGGATTTGATCGTTCTCGTTCGGCTGCCGCGCCCAAGTTCTTCCCAGCCCCCTTTTCTCCCGAGGCCGTCATGTCATCCCGCCGCCCGCGTCGCAGACCGTCCGCGTTCACGCTGATCGAGCTGCTGGTGGTGATCGCGATCATCGCGATCCTGATCGGGCTCCTGCTGCCGGCCGTCCAGAAGGTCCGGGAAGCCGCCGCCCGGGCCCAGTGCCAGAACAACCTCAAGCAGATCGGCATCGGGCTGCACAACTACCACTCGGCCCAGGGCAAGTTCCCGCCGATGAGCCGGTGCGGGGCCCAGGCCCCGGCCGACTGCCGGGACCCGTTCGAGAAGGGCAACCTGTGGATCTACCTGCTGCCGTACGTCGAGCAGCAGAACGTCTACAACCTGTCCCCCGCCCCCGGCCCGAGCCCGCGGTCGCCGTCGATCGACGGGGCCCGCGGGGAGGACCCGGCCCTGTCGCTGGCGAGCAAGGAGATCAAGGTCTACCTGTGCCCGTCGGACCCGACCCAGCAGCCGACCCAGATGTGGGCCAACGGGTGGGTGGTGTCGAACTACGCGGCCAACCACGACGCCTTCCACAACCCGAACGACGGCGGGTGGATGTCGAACTGGCACGTCGGCCAGACATCGTACCAGGCCTCCATGAGCGCCCACTACCCGGACGGGACCTCGAACACCCTGGGGGTCACCGAGACGTACGCCCGGTGCGGCAGCACCGGGAACCTGTGGGCCCACGAGACCGTCACCCCCGACTGGCACGCCATGTTCAACGACTGGAACGCCCGCGGGGTGGCCTCCAAGTTCCAGGTCATGCCGACCCAGGCGGCGTGCAACCGGCTGGTCCCGCAGTCGCTCCACACCGCCGGGATCAACGCCCTGATGATGGACGGGAGCGTCCGCGGGATCAACGCCTCGG
>JAIEQN010000838.1 GCA_019747685.1 Gemmataceae bacterium | reverse complement strand
CCCCCGCGGCGCCACTCCCCCCCCCCCCCCCCCCCCCCCCCGGCTCGCCACCACGACGGACGGCCGATGCAACTCGCCGCTACCCTCCTTCTGGTCTGCTTGGCCGCCGCCTACGTCGGCCGGTCGGCGTGGCGGACGTGGGCCGGCCGGAAGGCCGGCTGCGGGTCCGGGTGCGGCGGCTGCGCCGCCAAGCCGCCGCACCCGGACCCGCCCGGCCGGATCGGCCTGCCGATGGGCGGCTGACCGCCGCCCGGCTAGAATGCCCCGCGGTGATCGTCCGAACTCGGGAGCGAGCGGACCGCGGGCGGCTTCCCAAACACTCAACACTCCGACACTAAACACTCTCCGAAGGAGACGCCGATGCTGTCGGTCAAAGTCCTGTTCCTCTGCGCCCTGGCCGTCGGCATGGCGGCGGTCGTCGGGGCCGAGGCCGCCCGGGCGGCCAACCCGGTCGTCGCCATCGAGACCAGCAAGGGGACGGTCAAGGTCGAGCTGCTCGAGGACAAGGCCCCGATCTCGGTCAAGAACTTCCTCGACTACGTCGACGCCAAGCACTACGACGGGCTGACCTTCCACCGGGTCATCCCGACGTTCATGATCCAGGGCGGGGGGTACGAGCCGGGGCTCAAGGAGCGGAAGACCAAGGCCCCGATCAAGAACGAGGCCGGGAACGGGCTGTCGAACCTCCGCGGGACGCTCGCCATGGCCCGGACCAGCGACCCGGACAGCGCCACCAGCCAGTTCTACATCAACGTCGCCGACAACACCGGGCTCGACCGCAAGGAGGCCCCGGACGGGGTCGGGTACGCCGTCTTCGGCCGGGTCGTCGAGGGGATGGACGTGGTCGACAAGATCAAGGCCGTCAAGACCGGGGCGAAGAAGGACCCGGCCGGCCGGCCGATGCGGGACGTGCCGGACGAGGACGTGGTCATCAAGTCGGTCCGGCGGGTCACGGACGAGAAGAAGGCCGAGGAGAAGAAGGAGGAGAAGAAGTAGCGGGCCGCGGGCCGCGGGCAGAATAAGCAGGCCCCCGGCGGTGTACCGGGGGCCGCGATCAACCGCGATCAGTATCTGCCCGCGGCCCGCGGCTATTCGGCCGGCTCGATCACCGCCGACATCGACCCCTGGCACCGGGGGATGGTCGGGTCCGGGCCGTAGGCGTGGATCTGCTCCTGCTTCAGCTCGGCCCGCTCCCGGCTGGTGGTGCAGACCACCGCCCGGCCGGTCGTGTCCACTTGCCTGGCCAACTGAAAGCCCTTCTCGACCGGGTGGCCGAACAGCTCCTTGAGCATGACGATGACGTACTCGTAGCTGTGGTCGTCGTCGTTGAGCAGGATGACGTGGTACGGCGGCTGCCGCCGGGTCCCCTGCTGCCCCTCGGTCTCCACGTCGGGCAGGACGGCCGGGCCGCTCATCGGGGGGGTCCTTCGTCCGGGGCGACCGGGAGGGGGTTGCTCGGGCCGAACGTCTGGAGCGGGGGCGGGGTGACGGCCAACCCCGGGGCCAGCCGGCCGACGCACACCACCGCGATGTCGTCGTTCTGGGGCCGGCCGGCGGCGTGCC
Source organism: Gemmataceae bacterium (assembly GCA_019747685.1). Lineage (GTDB taxonomy): Bacteria > Planctomycetota > Planctomycetia > Gemmatales > Gemmataceae > Urbifossiella. Next base: position 2,663 of record JAIEQN010000838.1, on the reverse strand, counting down.
GGCGGACCGCCTGGACCAGCCGCTCCCCGAGCTTCCGCGGCCGGGCCGCCTCCGGGGCGTCGGCCTCGGCCAGCACCCGGTCGGCCGCGTCGGCCCCGAACATCCGGCCGCCCGGGTCCATCGCGTCGGTCACCCCGTCGGTGAACAGGACCAGGGTGTCGCCCGGCTCCAGGGCCACGTCCCGGGACTCGTACTCGTACCCGGCCATCACCCCCAGCGGCAGCCCGGACGCCTGGTCGGCGACGGCGTCGGCCGGCGGCCGCCCGGCCCGGCACAGCCGCGGGATCGGGTGCCCCGCGTTGGCCACCCGGGCGACGTGACCGGCCGGGTCGAGGACCACCCCGGCCAGGGTCACGAACCGGTCGGCCAGCCCGCCCCGGATCATCTGGTCGTTGAGCAGCCCGACGGCCGGGCCGGGGTCGTCCGGGCGGGTCAGGAACCCGTACCGGGCCTCGCTCGACAGCTTGGCCACCAGCAGGGCCGCCGACACCCCCTTGCCGGCCACGTCGGCCACGACGGTGGCCAGCCGGCCGCCGGGCAGGGGGATGAAGTCGTAGTAGTCCCCGCCGATCGACTGGGCCGGGCTGTAGTGGGCGTAGAACTCGTACCCGGGGACGGCCGGCAGGTGCTGGGGGAGGAACCCGAGCTGGACCGCCCGGGCCAGCTCGATCTCCTTCCGGACCCGCTCCCGGTCCACCACCTGCTCGTGCAGCCGGGCCTTCTCCAGGGCCACCGCCGCCAGGTTGGCCACGATCGTCAACAGGCTCAGGTCGTCCGAGGTGAACTTCTTCGTCCGGTCCTGGGTGTCCACCTGCACGGCCCCGAGGGGCAGGCCCTCGGCCGTCACCACCGGGACGCACATGACGGACCGGATCTTGAACTCGGCGATCGACGCCGCCGGGCCGAGGGCCACGTCGGCCGAGGCGTCCTCGATCAACAGCGACTGGTGGGAGTCCAGGGCCTTCTTCACGATCGTCCGGCTGAACCGGGTCTCGTCCAGCCCCGGGCGGCGGGCCCGCTGGGCCCGGGGGATCGGCTTGCCGGCGTCGTCGAGCAGGACCACGAAGCACCGGTCGGCCTGCTTGAACACCCCCAACAGGGTGTCGGCCAGCTTCCCCAACAGCGGGTCGAGTTCGAGCGTCCGGGACAGGTCGGTGCTGATCTCCAGGAGCGCCCGCAGCCGGTCCGACGGCTGGACCTCCAGGAAGTGCTGGGCGTTCACCCGGCTCCCGGTGGCCTCGATGGTGGTCATCCCGCTCGACTCGTCCTCCTCCGGCTTCTCCGGGGTCATGTACTCGGGCAACGGCGGCGGGGGCGGCGGGGGCGGGGTCCGGACCCGCTCGTCGTGGAACCGGAACAGGAAGTCACAAATCTTGATCCGGTCGTCGTGCCGCAGGGGGGTCCGGGCGGTCACCTCCTTGCTGTTGACGAACGTGTGGTTGCGGCTCCGCAGGTCCTCGATGAAGTACTGGCCGTCGGCCCGGGTGATCTGGACGTGCTGGCGGCTGACGGCGTGGTGGGGGATGACGATCTGGCACCGCTCGGCGTCCCGGCCGACGATGAGCAAGTCCCCGTCGAGTGGGATCACCTCCCCCGGGGAGGCGCCGGTCGGGGACTTGACCAGGATCAGGGACGGCATGGGGCGGTCCGGGTCGGTGCGCGGCCGGACGGGCGGGCCGGGGGGCGGAACCCACCCCGATGTTACCGCCCGGGGGGCCGGGTTGCAAGCACCGGAACCCGTGGGTGCCGTCTCGGCTCGGGCGGGCGGGGGGCGTGATGCCGGGTGGGGTTGACTCCCTCCCCTGGGACCGCGGCCGTCCCGGCCGCTCGTCCTCGGCCCCGCGAAGAGCGGCCGGGACGGCCGCGGTCCCAGGGACGGGAACCAGCCCTACCCGGTACGAGCCCCTTGTTGGTTGCCCCCGAACGCGGTGGGATAAACCCCCGCTCGCCGAGAGTCGAGGCCGCTAGAAAAAGGCGGATCGGGATTTGACATCGCGCTACGGGAGTGTATGGTACGGACGTACAGGTACGTCCGCGGCGACCGCGGGCCGGGCGGAGGGCGGATCAGTTCGGTTCGGTCACAAGCGTCTGTGACAAAGGTTTCCCAGTCTGTGCGGCGTGGACCGATGCGGAGCATGACAGGGTACGGTACTGGTCGGGTGGCGGCGCAACCCCGAACCGGGCCGCGGGTTCGGCCCCGGCGGACGGCCGAGCATGCACGCCCGGTGGTGAGTGCCCCGCGAGAAAACGCTAGAAATTCCAGCACAAAACGTTTGCGAGCGGTGTCGTGAAAAAACAAGGGGGAGGGGGGGTGGCATCGCGGTGATTGCCGGGGTTCGGCCCAAACAAACGCCGGGCCAGGGGTTGTGACCCGACACCGGCCGGCCGGGCATGACCGTGCGTGACCGGATTCGGCCGGGTGGCCGGGGTGAATTCCGCATGAGAAGGCTAGTCAGAATGCCCCCCCGGCGGAAGAATGAGCGGGTCACGGTTTTTGATGCGTCCCGGGCCGGGTCCCGATCCGAACTGCGCCGCCCACCCGGGTCGGGTGGGTTTCAACTCGCCCCGATGGTGTAGAACCCATGAAGACGCGGTGTGCGATGGCGGTAGCCGGCGTGCTCGCCCTGGGGTGGGCGGCCGCGGCCCAGCCGCCGGGCGGCCCC
>JAIEQN010000606.1 GCA_019747685.1 Gemmataceae bacterium | reverse complement strand
ACGGGCTGTAGCTCAGCTTGGTAGAGCGCTTGGTTCGGGACCAAGAGGTCGCAGGTTCGAATCCTGTCAGCCCGACTCCCTGACCCCCGGTGACAGGAGATGTCACCGGGGGTTTTTCGCTGCCAGGATCAGCACTTCCGTCGCACCCCCCGGATTGGCTCACCAACCCGTTTGATAATCCCCTGATGACAGTAACCGACCCGGGATGACCCCCGCTGCACCGAGTTGGTGCAACCGCCGGTGCAACCGAACCGGCCTGATCCGGCGGGCGATCGTCCGTCCCGGTCATCCGGGCGGCCCCCGCGGTCGTCGCGTTTGTCCCGTCCGGTAGGGGCAGCGCGGGCAGCTTCTCGACCGCCCCGCGGACGTCGAGCAGCCGGGGGTCGGTGTACACCCCCATCGTCAGCTTGATGTCCGAGTGACGCATCGCCGCCTGGGCCGTCCGCGGGGCCGTGCCCGTCTTGCTCAGGAGTGTCCCGAAGGTCGTCCGCAGGGCGTGGATGTCCACCGTCCGGTTGCGGTCGTCCCGCTTCGGGATGCCCGCCGCCCGGAGGTCCCGGTCGAGGATGCGGACCAGGCCGGCCGGCACGGCGAACACCGGGGCGTCGGCCGGCAGCCGCAACGGGATCGGCCCGCCCGCCCGTCGGGCCTCCGCCTGGGCCTCACCCAGTTTATCACCGAGCCACCCGCGGAGGTCGCCGGCGAGGTCGCCGCGGACCGGGACGGCGTTGCCCTCCCGGTTCTTCTCGTCGGCCGCGTCGAGCTGGAGGAACTCCCGGCCGGGGGTCAGGTCGAGCTGCCCCGCCGTCAGCGTCGCCAGCTCGTTCTTCCGCAGCCCGGTCAGCACCAGGGTCTTGTAGATCAGGGCCCGCTCCCGCCCGACCGCCCGCAGCCGGGCCACCGTCTCGGGTCTCAACCCGGCGCAGGCTTCCCCCTTCCGCTTGCCGCGGCGGACCGTCCGGGCGTCGGCCAGCGGGCGGACCGCGGCCACGGCGAGTAGCCGGGTCAGCTCGTCCTCGGTCAGCGCCCGCCGCTGCCGCCGCGGGTCCGCCTTCTGGTCGGCCTTCGGGACGCGGTCGAGGTCGTGACCCACCAGCCGGCCGGACACCACGCACCAGTTGGCGAACGCCACCAAGGACTCCCGGTAGTAGTTCCGGCTCCGGGCGCTCATGCCCTCGCCGATCCGGTCCGCCAACCAGTTCTCGACGGCCTCCCGGTCGAGGTCGGCCGGGGCGGCGAACCCGCAATCGGCCGCCACCCGCCGGACGGCCCGCAGGACGTTCGCCCGGTACACGGCGGACACCTCGGCGGCGACCAGAGACCGCCCGTAAGCGGCCAAGTGTTCCTCCAGCGGGGCGGCCGCCTGTTTGGCGGCGTCGAGCGCCTTCCGGTCGAGGGTGCCGGCCTTGACCTGTTCGACCTCCCGCTCCCACCTCTTGAGGAGCTGTTCGGCCGCCTGCTTGTCCCGGCAGCCGGTCGGCCGGACCACCACCGCCCCGTCCGCGTCCCGGTACTTGGCGAAGTAGGTCGAGGACTCCGTCACGACCCTTTCCGCCCCGCCCGCCCCGGCGGTGAGCGGGGCCGTGCGAAGCTTGCCGCGGACACGCCACCGGGCCGTCCGCTCCCCGTTCCTGGTGATGATCTCCGCCCCGGCCGGGACCGGGCGTGTGGTCTGCTTCTTGAACACGCTGCCCATCGCTCACCCCTCCGGCGTCCTCTTGGGAGGCCGCTTCCCGGTCGGAACCAGGGTCAGCCCGAAGTACGCGGCGAGCTTGTCCGCCACGTCCAGCCGCAGGGAGTTCTTCCCCCGGACGAACCGGGAGATGCTCGCCCGCTCCACACCCGTGTCCCGCGCGACCCGCAACAGCGGCAGCCCGCTGTCGAGGATCGCCCGCCGCAACACGGCGGTCATCGTAGGGCCGGCTGTCATTGTGTGAATTATCACACTCGGCCCCCGGCCCGTCAAGCCTCGTTGACCCGGTGCGCCTGTTCACCGGGCGGTGGGCGACCGCCGCGTCGGCGGGAAGGACCCGCGGCCGGGTCGAACAGCCCGGGGTGGTCGAGCCGGGCCAGCGGGTCGATCGGGTCCCACCGGTCATCCCCCTCCACGCACAGCAGGGTGATCCCGGGGGGGATTGGTGCGGACGGGTTGAGGGGCCGCGGGGCCGCGGTCGCCCGGTCGCTCCCGCACCCGCACCACCGCTTCCCGGCGAGCTGGGCACGGACCCCGGTGTGGAGGACCGACAGCGCCCCGGCCCACTCGTCCGGCGGGTCGCGGTCGAACACCAGGGCGTCACCCTCGACCCCCGGGCCGAACGGGCGGACCAGGGCGAGCAACTCCCGCGGGCACAACGGACGGGCGATCTTCGGGCTAGGAGTGGTTCCGGTTGTCGGCATCGGTCAGCCCCTCCCCTCGTGCGGCCGGTCGTTACTCCGGAACCGGCGGCGACCGGACGCGGGGCGGGGAGGGCCGTCCCCACCGTCCCCCGTCGCCCCAGGGTGCCCTACCTCTCCGCAGCCGGACCCGTCCTCGCGGGGACGGTCGGCGGGGACGGTGTCGGGCCGGTCCGTCGGGCACCGGCCCCCCGGGCTGTCCCCGGTCGGGTGGGGCGGATCGCCTGCCCCGTTGGGGCCGGGACCATCGGGCGGGGACGAGGGGGACGGTGGGGACGGCCCGCCCCGGGCGGATTCGGAAAGCCGGGTGAGGCGGACGAACCGGGTCCGCTTCCCGGCGGACTGCCCGCCCGGGAGCCGGCCGTCCGCGAAGTTCAGCCGGTGGACCCGGCGGAGGTCCGGGGCCAGCCGGCGGAGCCGGTTGGTCAGCGCGTTCGGCTTCTTCGGCCAGTCCTTCGGCTGCGGGTTCGGGGCGTGCCGGTCCAGCTCCGCGAGCAGCTCGGCCGGGGTCCCCTCCCACGACTCCCTCCCGTCCATCGCCGCCAGGACCGCGGCCGGGACGGGGGAGGCGTCCAGCGCCTGCTCGTGGGCGCCGGCCTGGTTCTCGGCGTAGGCGGCCAGGAACGGGCTGCCCCCGTCCTCGGCCCGCTCGCCGGCCCCCCGCTCGCAGGCGACGGCGAACAGGGCGAAGTCGGCCATCCGCGGCAGCCGGCCGAGCTTCACGCGGGGCAGCTCCCGCAGCCCGGCCGACACCCGGTCCAGGACGGACCCGAGCAGGAACGGGTGGGCCGCGTCGAACTCGGCCCAGAACTCCGACTCCGGCCGCCGGTCCTCCTCCGGGATCGGCGGGTGCCGGACCAGGAGCGACCGTTCCAGGAGGTCGGCCCGGGTGACGAAGTCCTCGATCCCGTTGACCACCAGCGGCCGCTTGGCGTCGAAGATCACCTCGTCGTCGTTCGTGTACAGTTCCCGGGTGCTGAACCCGCCCCCGGTCGCCAGCCGGCAGAAGGCGTCCGACAGCCAACCGGGCAGCCCGGACAGGTTGTCGAACGCCAGGACCCGGTTGTTCCGCCCCTGGATCATCAGGTCCCGGGCCTCCCGCGGCTCGCCCCGGACGGCCGCGGCGCCGGGGTCGATCAGCCGCTTGAGGACCCGGGCGGTGGTCGTCTTGGCGCTCCCCTGCTCGCCGAGGAGGACCATCACCGGGAACGGCCCGTCCGGGCGGAGACAGCCCACGAGCCACCCGACGACCAGGGCTAACGTCGGGTCGTCGGGGACGTTCAGGAACCGCCGGAGGGCGGACAGTGATCCGCCCGGACGGGGCAGCGGCAGGGCGAGCATCCCGGCCGGCTGGCGGAACCGGACCGGCGGGCAGGGGCAGACCCGCCAGCCGGCCGCGTCGACCTCGACGACCGTGGCCTCGGCGTCGGCCAGGTGCAGGTACACCCGCCCGCCGTCCCCGGCGACCCGGGCGTGGGCGGGGAGTTCCGGCCCGTCGTGGACGGCGGCGGCCTCGATCGCGTTGAGGGCCACGGCCAGGGCCTCGGCGTTGGGCACCTTCCCGGCCGTCGCCTTGCGGTACTCGTTCACCAGGAGGTGCCGGAACGCCTTCGACCGGACCGGGTGCGACCGCCGGCCGGCGGTGGCGAAGGCCGCCTGGGTCGGGTCGTGCCACAGGTCGAAGCCGAGCCCGATCCCGGCCAACAGGTCGGCGGCCGACGGCGGCTTGTCCGGCTTGGGCGGTTCGGCCGGGGGCGGGGCGTCGAGCAGCGCGGCCAGGGCGGTCGGCCCCTCGGCCAGCAGGAAGTCGTCCAGCCC
>JAIEQN010001059.1 GCA_019747685.1 Gemmataceae bacterium | reverse complement strand
CTCGACACACCCTACGAATGGTCGCCAGCGTCCGGCGTCACGGCCAGCGGGTACTCGGGGACGGTCAGCCCGAGGGTCGGGATGGCCTGGAGCCGCCGCCAGCCGCGGGTGACCCGACGTTCTTCGTCGGCCACGAACGCCGGGTCGAGGCCGGCCTTGTCGAACGGCCCGGGGCAGCGGACCGGCTCGAAGCCGTCGGCCACGACGTACTGGGCGAGGGCCGTGTTGCACCGGACGTGCCGCTCGGGCAGCCGGTGGAGCAGTTCCAGCGGCACCTCGCCGAGGACGTACCGCAGGTACAGGTCGGAGTCGGTGACGGCCTCCACGTCCCGGCCGCACACCTCGCACCGGTAGCCCTCGTCGCACTTCGCCACGGCGGCCTCGTCGGCTAGCTCATGCCCGTCGGACGGCTGACGCGGTCAACCGGCGGTGCGGACGGTCCGCCCGGTGTGTTCCTCGACCGCCTCCCAACCGAGGAACGAGGCGATCCCTTCGGCCAGCGATTCGTACCACTGGTCGTTGCCGTCCCCACAGATCAGCTCCACGACGTTAACGGCCGGCTCCGGGTCGCGGCCGATGGCATAACTGCCCGACTCGTCGGCCCGGGCGAGGACGACGACTACCCAGGGCGAGCCGGGGGCGTTCCGAAACTCCTGCGGGCCGGTCTGCACGAGTCCGGGTAGGGTTTGGAGATGGGCAACCAGCGGCCCGGCGGCGGTACAACGGGAGTAACGTCGGCCGGGCCGAATGGTCAAGTACCACGACATCGCCGCACCCCGGGGGCAGCCGCACCCCGTTAATGCTTCACCCGGTACGTCAGCAGGACGCAGCCGTTCTTGAACGGCCGGCACTCCTTCAGCTCCAGGTCGGTCTGGCGGGTCATCGGGTGGAAGGCCGGGACGCCGGCCCCGAGTAGGACCGGGTGGACGTTGAACCCGACCTCGTCGATCAGCCCGGCCTCGAACAGCGACCGGGCCAGGTCCCCGCCGCCCATCAGGCCGATGTCCTTCCCCGGCTCGCCCTTCAACCGCTTGACCAGCCCGACCGCGTCGGCCACCACCGTGGCACCTTGGACCGAGCCGGGCGGGAGGGCCCGCGAGCAGACGTAGGAGGTGACGCCCGGGAACTCGCCCCCGCCGCCGGACCCCTGCCGGGCCGCCACCTCATAGGTCTTGCGGCCCATGATGACGGTATCCACCCCCTCCCACGATGCCATCGTCGCCGCGGCCGCCTCGTCGCTCCACATCAGCCAGTCGACCCCGCCGTCCGGCCGAGCCAGGAATCCGTCCAGGCTGGTCGCTCCGCCGTAAGTGACCTTGCGCATGACGGACCTCGCGTCGGGGCGGGGTTCGGCTTTGGTGGCACAGGCCTCCCGGCCTGTGTCGAGAGCCGCACAGGCCGGGAGGCCTGTGCCACCAAACCAAACCCCGGCCATCATCCGCCGGGCTAACCCCCGTGTACACCCGTTGTATGATAACCCGGGGGTAGTCCGCGATGGGCGTGATGGACCGGTTCCGGCTGGACGGGCGGACGGCCCTAGTCACCGGCGGCAGCCGGGGCCTCGGCCGGGCGATGGCCCAGGCGCTCGCCGAGGCCGGGGCCGACCTGATCCTGGTCGGCCGCGACCCGGATGCGCTGGCCGCGGCACGGGACGAGCTGGTGAACCTCGGCCGGCGGGTCGATGTCGTTCCCGGTGACGTGGCCACGCCCGATGGCGCGGCCGCGGCCTGTGACGCCGCCCTGTCACTCGGACACGCGGTCGATGTCCTGGTGAACAACGTCGGCGGCCGCCGGCTGGACATCGCCACCGAGGACTTCCCGCTGGCCGACTGGCAGAAGTCCATCGACCTGAACCTGACGAGTGCCCTGGTCTGTTGCCAGAAGGTCGGGGCCGGGATGCTGGCCCGCGGCCGCGGGGCGGTGGTGAACGTGACCTCGATCGCCGGGCCGATCGCCATCAAGGGCATCCGCGGCCGGCACTACGAGACGGCCAAGGCCGCCCTGGCCGCCTTGACCCGGTCGCTCGCGGCCGACTGGGCCGACCGCGGGGTGCGGGTGAACGCCCTGGCCCCGGGGGTGTTCGCCACCGGCCCGAACCGCCGGTGGTTCGCCGACAAGCCGGACTTCCGCCGGCTGTTCGTGGACCACATCCCGATGGCCCGGCTGGGCGAGCCGGACGAGGTCGGCCCGGCGGCGGTGTTCCTGGCGTCGGACGCCAGTAGTTACGTCACCGGGGCGACGCTGGTGGTGGACGGCGGATTTACCTGCTGGTGAGTTTCGAGTGGAGCCGCCACCCTGGCGGGTCACTCGGCCCTCCAAGCCGATGTCCGGAACTCGAAACTTGAAACTCCAAACTCGAAACTGGCCATGTCCCTCCCGATCGTCGCCATCGTCGGCCGGCCGAACGTCGGCAAGTCGGCCCTGTTCAACTGGCTGGCCGGCCGGCGGATCAGCATCGTCGACCCGACGGCCGGCGTCACCCGCGACCGGGTGTCCACCGTGGTCGCGGCCGGCGAGCGGTACTTCGAGCTGGTCGACACCGGGGGGATGGGCATCCAGGACGCCGACGACCTGACCGAGGATGTCGAGCTACAAATCCAGCACGCCCTCGACGCGGCCGCGGTGGTCCTGTTCCTGGTGGACGTGCGGGACGGGATGGTGCCGCTCGACGAAGAGGTGGCCCGGCGGCTGCGGGCGATCGACAAGCCGGTGATCTTCGCCGCCAACAAGGCCGACACCGACAAGCTGGCCGGGTTGTCGGGCGACTTCGGCCGGCTCGGGTACGGCAACCCGATCCCGGTCAGCGCCGAGCAGAAGCTCGGCCGGGAGGAGCTGCTGACGGCGATCTTGGAGCGGCTACCGCCGGACGCCGGCGACCTGCCGCCGGCCGACCCGGCCCTGAAGCTGGCCATCGTCGGCCGGCGGAACGTCGGCAAGAGCACGTTCATCAACAGCCTGGCCGGGATCGACCGGGTGATCGTGTCCGAGGTCCCGGGGACCACCCGGGATAGCATCGACGTGCGGTTCGAGCGGGACGGGAAGGAGTTCGTGGCCATCGACACGGCCGGGGTGCGGAAGCGGACGACGCTGCAGAACGACATCGAGTTCTACAGCCTGCACCGGGCCGAGCGGTCGATCCGCCGGGCGGACGTGGTGCTGCACTTCTTCGACGCCCGGCACCGGATCGGGCGGGTGGACAAGCAACTGGCCGGGTACATCCTGGAGAACCACACGCCGGCCATCTTCGTGGTCAACAAGTGGGACCTGGTCAAGGACGCGATGCCGACCGAGCGGATGGCCGACTACGTCCGCAAGGTGTTCCCGATGCTCGACCACGTGCCGATCGCGTTCATCACCGCGAAGAAGGGGAAGAACGTCCTGCGGCTGTTGCAGCTGGCCATCCAGTTGCACAAGCAGGCCGGCACCCGGGTCGGCACCGGGGACCTGAACCGGGTGGTCCGGCAGGCGGTCGAGGCCAACACCCCGCCGGTGCGGAACAACCGGCCGGCGAAAATCTTCTACGCCACCCAGATCGGGGTCCGGCCGCCGACGGTGGTGCTGTTCACCAACGGCCCGGAGCTGCTCGACGACACCTACGTCCGGTACCTGACGAAGTGCCTGCGGGACGCCTTCCCGTTCGGCGAGGTGGCCCTCAAGCTGGTGCTGCGGGCGAAGGGCGAGGGCGGCGGGGGGAAGGCGGCCCCGGCCGACGCCGAGACGGTGGCCGACGACCGGGACGAGGCGGACGAGGTGCCGGTCGTCCGGGCCCGGCCGGCGAAGGCCCCGAAGCCGGCCCCGGCTCCCGAGCCGGCGGCCGACCCGAAGCCGCGGAAGAAGAGGCCGGCCAACCCGGAGACGTGGGACCTTTGATCGCTCCGGCGGGTACGACCCGGGGTTCCACCCCGGGCGATGCTGTGTGACCCCTTCGGGGTCGGGGGGTTGCAGCCTGAAGGGCTGCCACACGATAGCCCGGGGTGGAACCCCGGGCGGGATCTCCCGTCCATTCCGCAGTGTCGGGAAATTGACACCCCGGGCGGACCGTGTAACCTGGAAGCGCCGGCCGCCTCGCCCCGTCCGGCCCGCGCGGAGGCCGGATGTCCGCCGAGCCGCCGAACGACCCGACCCCCACCCCGCCGGCCGGCGGCGGCCCCGACCCGCCCGCCAACTCGGGCGGCCAGTTCTACCTGTTCGACGAGGCCGGCCCGCCCGGC
>JAIEQN010001160.1 GCA_019747685.1 Gemmataceae bacterium | reverse complement strand
CCGCCCGCCCGCCCCGGGCCGGAGCCCGTCGTGGCACTCGACGATCAGGTCGAACCCGGCCAGGTCCCCGGGGTCGACGGCCCCGAGCAGCCCGTCCTCGTGCCCCTCGATGTCGATCACGAACAGGGCCCGCCGGCCGCGGAACCCGCGGAACGCCTCCGGGGCGAACAGCCCGCCGACGGCCACCCGGTCGGCCACCCCGTTCCGCCCGGCCAGCTCCCGGCACGCCCGCCGGGCCGCCGCGTTGGTGTCGAAGGCGTGGACCCGGGCGGCCGGGCACCGCCGGGCCAGCCCGACCGCGTAGTAGCCCTCGGCGCACCCGACGTTGACCACGTCCTCGTACCCGGTTGCGGCCGCCGCCTCGACGTACCGGTGGGGCTCCCCCTCGTACGTCCCGAGCAGCTTCGGGACGTGGCACCCCTCGGCGCTCGCCCCGACGAACTCCAGCCCGGCGAACGGGCCGGCCCGCACCCGCACCCCGTGGGTCCGGACCACCGTGTTCTGGAGCAGCAGGGCGCGGTACTTGGCGAGCAGCCGGAGCGCGTCGTTCAGCCGGTCCTGGGTCGCCGGCCGGTCGGACAGCATCCGCACCGCTCGCGACCGGACGCGCTCGGCGAGGTCGGACACGGCCGTCGCACCCCGGGGAGGAGGGCCGCGGCGCGGCCCGGTCCAAAAAGCCGACCCGGCCGCCGACCGGACCGCAACGCCCCCACCGCCGGGCCTCACGCCCGCACCAGCACCGCCCCCTCGCCGTTCCGCAGCGTGATGCTGGTGACCACCGGGCCGAGGGTGCCGTCGGCGGCCACCGCCCGGTAGTTCCCGCCCAGGGCGTGCGTCGTCGCGGTGGCGTCGGCCCGGGTCCCCTCGCCCCGCCCGCGGGCGTACGACAGCGGCTTGTACAGGACCCGGGCGTTTGCGTACTCGCGGGACAGGACCTGGTACGTCAGGGCCGGGTTCTGCGGGTCGGCCCCGGTGGCGAACGCCGTCATCCCGCCGGCCGGCCGGCCCACGTCGACCGCCGCCGCCGGCACCCAGTGCTCGGCCCACGACGACCCCGGCGAGTACCCGCCGAAGAACATCACCATCGTCCGGTCCGGGTCGGCCACCAGGTAGTAGTACGCCAGGGTCGCGAGCTGGGTCCGCGGGTCGGTCGGCGACCCGCCGGTCGGCAGCGAGTCGAGGACGACCAGCGGGGACCCCGGGGCGGCCAGCCGGAGCGACACCACCGCCGCCGCGTCGGCCACCTCCTGCCAGTTGTGGTCGAGCGGGCGGAGCAGGAACTCCTCGAACACCGCCCCGGCCGCGGCCGCCGTCGGGGTGGCCGCCGTCCCCCCGCCGACCGTATTCGCCATCACCCACTTCGGGGCGATGGCCCGGCTCACCGCCGCCACCAGCTCCCCGGCGTCGGCGCTGTAGTCGGCGGTCGGCTCCAGCACCGGCGTCCCGGCGAACGGCAGCCGCCCGGTCGAGTTGTCCAGCATCACCCCGTCGGCCAGCGGGTTGGCGGCCAGGAACCGGGCGTGGTAGTCGGCCGCCCACCCGCGGAACGCCGCCGACGACGGGTCGGTGACGAACCGCATCGGCCCGTAGTACGGGTAGAACAGCCGGGACTCGTACTCGAACCGGGCGTCCTTCCCGGCGGCCCGGCCGGAGTACTCCGCGTCGGTCAGGTAGCCGTCCCCGTTGGCGTCGGCGGCGGCGTCGAACGCCGGGATGGTGCCCGAGGTCCGCCCGGCCGCCCCGACGAAGTCCCGGCCGAACGCCGTCGCCAGTTGGGCGGCCTGGGCGGCGTCCCCGCCCAGCACCCGGAACCGGACGTAGTACAGCCGGGCCGACCCGCCGACCGACGCCGGCACCCAGTCCGGCTGGGGGTCGAACACCACCCGCCCGGTCTGCCGCAGGTTGCCGGTGTCGTCGTTGGCCGGCAGGGCGGCCCAGGCGGTCGGGGCGCCGGCCGCGTCCACCGCCGTCGGGTACTCCCAGGCCCCGCCCCACCCGCCGTTCCCGCCCCGGGCCAGGGTGACGTTGATCTCCCGGAACTTCTCGGTGTACCCCAGCGCGGTCCACTGCCCTGTGGCACCGAGGCCGACCGGGCGGCCGCCGCTGCGGACGGCCGAGGTGATGTCCGCCGGGCCGCCCCCGCCCGGCCCCCCCTGGTACGCCCCCCAGAACTGGTCGACCGGCCGGGACGACCCGCTGTTGCCGGTGTACGCGGTCGGCCCGGCGACGTGGTAGAAGGCGTCCTCCCGGTCGGCCCCGGTCCGGTCGGCGTAGCCCAGCCAGTCGGTCAGCAGGCCCTGGTACAGGTTCGACACGTTGCTGTAGATCAGTTGCGGCGTCCGCGGGCTGGCCCCGTCGATCGTGGACAAGTACCGCGTGTTCGGGACGACCAGGTCGATACTGTCCCGCAACAGGCCCTGCTCGAACGCGCCCATCGGGTTGCCGGCGTAGGCCAGGGCGGCGACCCGGATGTGCCCGTAGTGGCGGGGGACGGCCGGCCCCGGCGGCGTCGGCGGGGGCGGTGAGGGCGGCGGCGACGGGTGGGCGACGGTCAGGGTCAGCCCGTCGGTGGCCCTGTTCCCGTCCGCGTCGGTCGCCCGGGCGGTGACGGTGTACCGGCCGTCCGCCAGGGTGGAGGTGTCCAGCGTCCACTCGGCCGTCCCGCCCGCCGTCACCTGCCGGACCTGGTTGTCTAGCCGGAACTCGACCCGGCTCGACTCCCCCGTGACCTCGGCCCGGAACGTCACGCTCCCGGTGGCCGGGCCGCTCCCGCCGAGTCGGGTGAGCCGGAGGGTCGGGCCGGCCGGCGGCAGGGTCTGGAAGTCGTCCACCCGGACCGGCCCCCAGTACTCGGCCAGCCGGGCGACCCCGGCGTACCCCGGGGCGGCGGCCGCCGTCGTCCGGACCGACAGCACGTCGGCCGGGGCCGCCTGCCACCGGCCGGCCGGGTTCAGGTACTGGCCGGTGTCCTGTCGGACGACCCGGACGGCGGCGGTGTCGCCCTTCGGCAGGAGCGACACCCGGACCCACGGCCCGGACAGGTAGGCCGACCCCGGCGACCGGACCGACCCGAGCGACCGGGCCGCCCCGCCCGTCACCTCCCAGACGGTCACGACCGCCCCCCGGCTGACGCTCGCGGCCAGGTAGCTCGGGGCGGCGGTGCCGAGGTTCCGGCCGCGGGCGAAGACGGCCACCGGGACGGCCGAGTCGAGCTTGACCGAGACGGCCGCCCCGGTGTCGGCCGATACCGGGGCCGGGGACCAGGCCCGCCCGGCGGTCCGGCTGCCCCCGGCCGCGACGAGGCCGGTGGTGCCGTTCGTCCCCTGCCCCGCAGCGGTAGCGAACGCGTCCGAGCCGTCGTTGCTCCACTCGGCCCAGCCGGCCGGCAGGGCCGGCGGGGCGGCCGCGTCGAACGACTCGGTCAGCCCGGCCGGGTTGTCGCGGGCTTCGAGGGCTTCGCAGCCGAGGCGGGTCCGGGGGGTGCGGGACATGGTGCGGCACCTCGACGGTGGCGGGCGTGGCGGGACGGGCGCAAGCCGAGGTGCGGCGGGCGTCCGTTCCCGTGGCCGTTCAGGGCGATGGGGGTGAAGGTCGGCCGGCGGGCGGCCCGGCGGCGACGATTTGCGCGCGGCCGGCCGGGAATGGGGGGACGGGCGGCGGCAGGACTCAGACGACGGGCGCGACGGGCAGGACGGGGCGAACGATCTCAGGTGGCACAGGCCTCCCGGCCTGTGCGACGCGAAGGGCACCGGCCGGGTGCCGGTGACGCCGACGGCCCGGCGGCCGCTTGCGGGCGGCCCGGACCGGCGGTAGGCTGGCGGGACAACGTTACGGAGGTCCCGCCATGCGGCCGGTCCGCGAACACGTCCGGGAGTTCCTCGACAACCCGCTCGGCAAGGCGATCGAGTGGGCGGTCTACCTCGTCCTCCTCGGGGTGGCCGTCTACATCCTGATCGTGGTCGTCCGCTGGCTGGTCGGGCTGATCGGCGGGGCGGTCGGCTGACGGGGCTACGCCTCGACCGACGCCCCGCCCTCCCCGACCCGGACGACCCGGACGGTCGGGAAGTACGGGCCGCCCTCGATCGGGTGGCCGGCGGTGACGACCGCCCGGTCCCCGGGCCGGACCGCCCCGGCGGCGAAGGCGTCCCGCACGGCCGCCGCCATCCGGTCCCCGCCCGGCCCGGGCGGCGTCATCCGCACCGCGGTCAC
>JAIEQN010000412.1 GCA_019747685.1 Gemmataceae bacterium | reverse complement strand
CCGCCGAGCTTGGCCGACCCGGTCCCGGTGAGCTGGACCTCGGCCGGGCCGAGGTTGCAGTGGACCAGCCCGCCGGCGTGGACGGCCGCCAGGGCGTCGGCCAGCTCGGCCGCCAGGGCCACCGCCCGGTCGGGCGGGACCGCGTCGGGCCCGCGGAGGAGGTCGGCCAGGGTCGGGCCGTCGACCGCCTCCTGGACCAGCACGTCCGCCGAACCGGTCGAGAACAGGTCGAGGACCCGGACCACGTTCGGGTGGTCGACCCGGGCGACCGCCCGGGCCCCGCGGAGGAAGAGGGCCGACTGGACGGAGGCGTCGGCCGAAAGCCGGGGCATCACCTTGAGCAGGACCGGGACCCCGAGGGCGCTGGTCGCCCGGTAGACGGCGGGGGCGGTCCCGGCCAGCGGCCGGAGGTCGGTGTACCGGGAGTGGAACGGCCCGAGGTCGGGCGGGCCGGGGTCGTCGGGCATCGGGCACCGGGGGCCGGCCAGCACCGGCCTTCTTCACCGAACGCCGGGTGACGGTCAAGGGGACGGCCGCCCCGGTAGTGTCTCAGTTTGGTGGCACCGGCAGGAATGCCGGTGCCACCGAAGTTAGTCCACCACCGCCATCAGTGGGCGGCCGGCGGGATCGGCGGCGGACCCATCAGCTCTTTCGCCACGAACCCGCCCGCCAGGAAGAGGGCCGCCAGCACCACGACGACCAGGACCAGGTGCCCGGCCTTCTCCCGCAGCCACTTCCACACCCCCGGTAGCCACCACCTCTTCGGCTGGAGCAGGTAGTTGGCCGACAAGAGCCCGGCCAGGACCGCCGCCGCCACCAGCCACCAGCCGACGTACCGGTGGGGGAAGTCGAACGCCTGGCCGATCAGGTGGGCGGCCTCGACCGCGTACACCGAGATCAGGAACACCTCGACGTACTTCAGCTTCTTCTGGACCTTCTCCATCTCCTTGGTGTGCTCGAGCTGGGCCTTGGTGTGCTCGAGTTGGGCCGCGGCGAACTCCTGCTGGGCGACCGCGTGCCGGGTGTTGGCGATCCCCTCCAGGATGTCGCACAGGTTGCTGGCCTGGTAGAACTCGGCCAGTAGCTTGGACTGCGGGGTGGCCAGCTCGTGGCGGATGCCCCGGACCCGGCCGAGCAGGTCGTGCAGCCGGTCCCGATCCCGGGCCTCGGCCTCGGCCGCCTCCGTCCCGGCCGGGACTAGGACCGCCGGCTTGGACGCCGCCCGGATCACCGCCTCCGCCTCCCGGACGATAGCCGTCAGCTCCCCGAACCGGTCCCGCAGCCCGGCCGTCGCCCCGTCCCCGTCCTCGGCCGGCTGGTACGCCACCGCCACCCCGGTCGCCCCCCACACCCCGACCCACCCCGGCCCCTGGGCCAGGCACGGCCGCGGCCCGTCGGCCGCCGCGTCGAACGGCACCCGGGTGTGCAGGTGCGGCCAGAGCAGGGCCCCGACCTGCCGGGCCACCCCCGGCCGGTACAGGTCCAGGTCCGGATCGAGCCGGACCCGGGCGAACCGGTAGGCGTCCCCGGCCGGGGCGTTTTGCGCCCCGGCGTCAGCCAGGCCCAGCCGCCGGGGCGGTTCGGCCGGCCGGCCCCCGGCCACCGGGAAGTCGTGGGCCTCGACCTCCGCCCCGGCTGCGAACAGGGTCTTGAACTCCAGCTCCAGCCGGACCAGGGCGGCGACCGGGTCGTCGGTCAGGTCGGCCGCCTGCCCGGCCGGCCCGATGGACGTCCCCCGGTTCGGGGTCACGACGATGGTGCAGAAGTAGTTCGCCCCGTCGTACCACGGGTCGTCGAACGGCCGGACGTGCTTCCCCCCGCCCGCGACTCGTACCCCGACCGGACCCACGGCCGGCCGTCCGGGTGCGACCGGTACTCGACCTCGCCGCCCCGCCGGTCCAGGACCCGCACCTCGGCCGCCTGGAGGGCCTGCCAGATCGGGTACAGGTCGGCCCGCCCGGACCGCTCCGGGTCGAGGGAGAAGTAGTAGTCGGTCTGGTTGAGCCGGTTGTTCGGCCGGCCGGCCGAGTACGCCACCGCGGTGAACAGGAATCCGGCCCCGGTGGTCGAGTTGGCCAGGTCCTGCCGGACCCACTCCTTGAACACCAGGCACTCCGGGTCGCGGATGCACACCCCGTCGACCGGCCCCCGGGGCGGGGTGTCGTGCAGCGGCGGCTCGGTCGGGGCGGCGGCGTCCGGGTCGAGCGGCGGGGCGTCCGGCCCAGCCACCCGGCCGTACCAGTCGTGGAAGTCCACCACCGGCTTGGCCTGGGGGACGAACACCACCGCCTTGCGGGCCCGCCGCAGGTCGCGGTCGTACAGCTCCCCCTGGCGGGACAGGAGGGCCAGCTCGGGGACGAACTCGTCCCCGAGCGGGACGGCGTCGGTCAGCGGGTTGGCCCCGGCCTCGATCGCCGCCCAGGCGGCGGTCAGCAGCTTTTCCGCCCCGTCCGGCTCCAGCCGCCGGCCCCGGACCGCGGCCGCGTACACGACCGAATGGAGGGTCCGGTCCCGGGGGCACCCGAGCCGCTTGCAGTTGTCCACCGCGGCGGCGGTGGCGGCCAGGAGCACGGCCGCCCGCCGGTCGTCGTCCAGCCGCTTCGGCGGGGCGAACCAGTTGAACTCACGCACCTCCCGCCCGCCGACCTCCAGCCGGCCCGGGAACCACCCGTCGGGGTGAACCCCGAGGTCCTCCCACCCGGCAGCCGGGACCTTCCCGAGCAACACCTGCCGGGCCAGGAACATGGCGGCGAAGGCGTCGAAGTCCGGCTGCTGGTGGGTGACCAGCCAGACCACCGGTCGGTCGTGGAACGTGTTGTGGACATCGGCCGCGCGGTGGAGGACGGCGGCGGCCGCCGCCGGGAACTGGCCGCCCTTGTCGCGGACGAAGTGGTGGTCGAGGACCGGCAGGGGGTAGCCGGCGTACCCCCAGCACCGCCCGCCGACATCGACCACCAGCTCGTTCTCGTTCAGCTCGTGCGGCTTCAGCTCGTGCGGCTTCAGCCCGTCCGGGCGGTCCCCGCCGGCCTCGGCCCTGACGAACGCCGTGCCGTAATCGACGTACCGGTAGCGGAACTCCACGGGGCGACCTCCGCGGGACGGACGAACGGGCCGACCGGCCGCCTTCCGGGGCGGCGGGGTTAAGGAGGTTATGTGTACCCGCGATCGGCCGTGCGGCGAGACCACCGACCCGCGGCTACCGCCGGGGCCGCGGGGCGACCGGTTGCGGCCGGGGTCGGTCCGGGTTCGGGTCGGCCCGATACTTCCCGCCGATCATCCCGAGGATGAGGCCCGTCTCCCGGTCGTCCCCGCCCCCGAGGGCCTTCAACAGCAGGGGCGACCCGAACGGGCCGAACTTGATGTCCCGGATGCTGACCGCGTCGTCGTCGACGCGGAGCCGGAAGGCGAACGGCATGTCGGTCGCCACCACCGAGTACAGGGCGAGGTCGGCCGCCTCGTCCGCCTTGATCCCGGCGGCGGTGACATCGGCCCCGGTGATGACCCCGTACAGCAACCCGTCCTGGTTGATGCAGTAGTCGGCATCCAGGCTGACGTTCAGGGTCGCCCCGTCGATGTGGACGCTGGCGACCACGTATAGGCGCTTCTCGGCGAACGTGATCGTCCCCCGGCCGTACGGGGCGACCTCCCGGGTGTAACTCCCCCGCGGCCGGCGGACGGTCACGACCTCGTCCCCGGGGCCGGCCGGGTCGGCGTTCAGGATCGCACCCGGCTCGCTGTCCGCCCGGTCGGGCTTCTCTGCCCTGACCGGCCCGGCCGCCGGCTTCTCGGGCTTGGCCGGCTTCTCGGCCGCCGCCCCGAACGGGGCGGTCGGCTTCTTGTCCCCCGGGTCGGCACCGGCGGTCATCCGCCCGAGGCCCAGCCCGAGCACCGCCACCGCCGCGAACCCGGCCCCGACCAGCAGCTTGATCTTGGTCCCGACCATGTGACGCACCACCCCTTCCGTGAGGAAAAGAACCCGGTCCGACACCACATCCGTCAGCGGGCCGCCTTCGAGGACGGCCACCATCGCCTGACCCGCCCGGCCGGCGAGGGTCGCCGAACCGGCCACCCCCGCCTGCCCCCCGAGCGCCCCGGCCAGCCCGCCGGCCGGGGTCACGCCCCGCCGGGTCAGCCGGTCGCGGAGCCGCCTCCGGGCCCACGCCAGCCGGGTCAGGAGCGTCCCCTTCGGCCACCCGAGCCGGG
>JAIEQN010001064.1 GCA_019747685.1 Gemmataceae bacterium | reverse complement strand
GACGACGGCGGCGATCCCGCCGGCCAGCAGCACGGCGGCGAGCCGGGCGGTCGGGCGGGGGGCCGGCATGGCGGGCCTCGGGCCGGGCGGGGGAAGGGGTTGCCTCACCGGTTCAGTATACCCAACCCCCGCCCCCGACCCGACCCGGGCGGCCGGAAACGGCCAGAGCGACATCCGGTCGTGCCGGACAACCCTCGGCGCTCATTGGTTTGGTTCGGCAACACGCACACCCTGCGGCCGAACCAATGAACCCGGTCGGACTGACGGTCATTTTGGGAATACCCGGACCGACCCAGGCCGGGTTTTCGTTGAACCCGCCCCCCAAACCGGTTACACTCCGGTATCCGCATCCGGGGGACGGGCATGAGCTTCGGCGAGGACGAAGGGGCGGCGCTGGACGAGCTGACCGCCCGCGGGCGGGAGTGGCCGAGCGTCCGCCAGTTCAACGTGTTCCTGGCCAACCGGATGGGGGCGTTGCTCGACCTGGTCCGGCGGTTCGAGACGACCGACGTGAAGCTGGTCGCCCTGACCGTGGTCGAGAACACCGACTGCGCCATCATCCGGGTTGTCCCGGACAACCCGGAGCGGGCCTACGAAATCCTGACGGCGGCCAAGCTGCCGTTCACCGAGAGCGACCTGCTGGTGGTGAAGCTGCCGGACAACGACCAGCCCTTGGTGACGATCTGCAAGGCGATGCTCGGGGCCGAGATCGACATCCACTACGCCTACCCCTTGATGATCGGGGTCGGGCCGATGGGGAACACGGCGGTGGCCCTGCACGTCGAGGACCACGAGACGGCCGCCACCACCTTGTCCAACCTCGGCTTCACGATCTACACCGAGAACGACCTGTCCGACGGCTGATGTCGGGGTCCGGCCGCCCGGTCACCCCCGCCCCTTCGCCGCCCGTTGGGCCCCGCGGATGACCTCGTACACCTCGCGGGCGGCGTCCGGCAGTTCGAGGGTCGGAACGTACGTCATCCCGGCCACCGGGAAGTTCGCCCCGGCCCACCAGCCGTAGGCCGGCGGCACCGGCCCGAGCGTGATCGTCCCCGCCCCGCCGGCCCGCTCGGTCAGGGTGATGTCCGAGATGGTGTCGATGTTCACCGACTTGACCCGGCGGGCGAACAGCCCGGAGATGATGACGACACGCTCCGGGGTGACGCCGTAGTACGTCCGCCGGCGGTAAGAAGCCCTGACAAAACCCCGAAATCGCCTTGAAAACTGGGGGTGAACCAGGGTTTTGTCAGGGCTTCTAAGCGGCGTCGTGCCAGAACCGGCCGGCGATCAGGTAGAGCCCGATCAGGACGAACGGGACGCCCCAGAGGGCGGCGAACCACGGGGCCGGGCCGAGCACGGCCATCACCTCCCAGAAGATGGCGAACCCGCCCCACATCAGGCTGAACGGGATCAGAAAGGCATCCGCGGGCTGTAACCGGAGTCCTTGCGGCGGGCGCCCGGCCCACAGCAGCGGCTCGCCGCTTGCGGCCAACTCGGGGCGGATTAGGTCCTCGGGCGACTCGTCCATCGGGGGTCCTCCGGCCGACGGGGCTCAGGCCGTGTCCGGGCCGACCCCGAAGGCGGCCCCCCGGTTGTGGAGCCGGACGAGCTGGCCGGCCCGGAGGGTGTGGAGACCGTAAGTCCGACCCGCGGCGTCCACGAACTCGACCTCGAACACCCCAGCCGCCCAGGTCCCGACCACCGTGCCGACCTCGCCGGCGACCAGCCCGAGCCAGGGCAGGTCGGTGACGAGGGCGACGAGTTCGTGTTCCCGAACCGGACGGCCGGACCGCCGGTCGGTGCCGGCGGCCGGCCCCAGCGGCCGCAGTTCGGCCACCTCGTTGAGGGCGATTCGGGTGATCCCGTCGGCGATGGACGGGTCGCCGTCGGACGCCGGCCCGACCATCACGAACGTCGTCCCGGGCCGGATCAGTTCCGGATCGCGGACGGCGAACTTCCGGCCGTCGTTCGTCACGAGGACGAACGGCTCGAAGGGCGTGGCCCGGCGGCGGGTCTGGATGTCTTCGGTCGTGACCATCGGGGCTGCCTCCGGGGGATGCCCCATCGTACCCGATGATCGTTCGGACGACTACGCCGGCTGCTTGTCCGGATGGAGGTAGACGAAGCTCTTGCCGAGCCGGCCGCCGTAGTTCCCGGCCGAGATGGTCAATAGGTCCGGCACGTCCTTCGCCGCCGCGATGGCGGCTTGCGTCGCCCGGGCGATCGTCGAGAGGTCGGCCCCGTTGATGATGATCTCCTGGACGGACACGACGCCCGCCGGCAGCTTGGACCTGTCACCGAGTTTGTCCCGCAGCGTCGGGCAGTACTCGGCGTAGGTGCTGGCGACGGCGAACTTGTACTTGCTCCCCGCCTTCGACCCGCTGGCCGCCACCCCGCCCGGGAACGGGAGTATGACCCCCGGCACCCCGGACGCCGCCTCCGCCCCCAACCGGGCCGCCTCCAGCGCCGCGTCGGCCGTCGCCCCGAAGAACCACAGGTTCCCGCCCATCAGCCCGTCCGCCCACCCGCACCGCCGCTCGCACACGAACTCGCCGCCGAGGATCGGCACCACCCAGCACCGGCGGCCGAACCGCTCCGCCGGGTACTGGTGGCCGTCCCCGAAGTAGGCCAGCTTCCGGCCGAGCGGGAACCACGTTTCCCGGTCGGGCAGGGCGTTGAAGCAGGCCGCCGTCGGGCAGGTCAGGACATTCTGGCTGACCCGGACCAGGACCGAACGTTCGAGCCGGGCCTCGCGGTCCTTGTGGAACCGCGGGACGTGGAATTGCACGACGGCCCCGGGCCGGCCGTCGGGCGTCTCGGCCGGTCCGACGTACCGGTCCAGCCCGGCCTCGCAGTCGCACAGGATGGTCGAGCTGGCGTTCCCGGTGGCGGCGGCGACGGCCTGGTCCAGCCAGTACCGGTCCCGGGCGGTCACCAGGACCGCGGCGTAGATGCTCCGGAACGCCTCGGCGTAGGTGTCGTCGATCGTGGCGGGCACGGGGCGGCTCCGGGTCGGGCGGGGCGGCCATGATACCGCCCGCCCCGCCGGCCGGGCCAGCCCGGTCAGACGGCCCGCAGCGGGGCCAGTTCCAGCCAGACCACCGGCGGGTCCCGCCGGGCGGCCAAGAGCAGCACCCGGGCCGGGTCCCGGTCGGGCAGCCGGACCACCACCTGGTACCCCTCGCACAGCCCGAGCCGGTCCCAGTCGTCCAGCCCGAGCCGCAGCCGGACCCGGCCGGCCGCCTCGGCGAAGTACCCGTACACCGCCGCCCCGTTCACCCCGACCGGCCCGGCCCCGCGCATGACCCGCCCCCCGTACCCGGAATCGACCCAGGCCGGAGGATGGCAACCCGGGTGCCCGGCGTCCAGGTCGGTTGCGGCGGGGGCGGGCCCGGCGGCCGGCACGACCGGCACGACCGGCCCGGGCCGCCCACCCCGGCCGTCCGGACGGTCCGACCGGGCGGAATGTATGTGGGTGACGGACCGGCCCGATGTTATATCTAATCCCTGTGTGGGGGGATCAATCCGGAGGGGAACATGGCGTCGATCAGCTTGGGCGAGAGCCGGTGGCGGATGGTCCGGCGGGTGCTCAAAAAGAAGAAGTTCCGGTACGAGGACGCCCGGAACATGACCCGGCACGACCAGGCCCACTTCGACTGGCTGGTCGAGCACGGGTTCTTCACCGAGGTCGGGGACGGGAACTACACCGTCTCCGACCGGGGGAAGGAGTCGGCCGAGCTGGGGATGTACCAGATCTGACCGGCCGGGCTCAGCCGGCGGACAGCGACCGGCCGTTGTCCTTCGGGCCGAGGCCGAGCAGGAGCGGGGCCGCCCGGGCGGCCCAGGCGTCGGCCTTGGGGTAGGCCGCGGCCCCGCCGGCCCACGCCTGCCGGAGCATGTCGGTGTCGATCACCCCGGGGTTCAGGGGGACGGCCGCCATCCCCCGGGGCAGCTCCTGGGCCAGGGCCAGGGTCAGCCCCTCGACCGCGTACTTGCTGGCGCAGTACGCGGCCACCTCCGGCGAGGTCGACCGCCCCCATCCGCTCGACAGGTTGACGACCACGCCGGCCTTCCGGGCGACCATCGCCGGGAGGAACGCCCGCAGGACGTTCGCCACCCCCTTCACGTTCACGTCGATGACGGCGTCGAACGCGGCCGCCGGCACCTCCCACAGCGGGGCCGGGTCGGCCATCACCGCCGCGT
>JAIEQN010000363.1 GCA_019747685.1 Gemmataceae bacterium | reverse complement strand
CGTCGCGTGGCTCCGCCACGCTCGACACACCCTACGGACGACGAGCCCTCATGCCGCCTTCCGGGCCGGGCTTGGCTCGCCGAGGTTCCGCCGGTCGCGGACGGCGTAGGGCCGCTTCCCCTGGCTCTCGAAGTAGACCCGGGCCAGGACCTCGCCGACCAGCCCGAGCGACAGGAACTGCACCCCGGTCAGCCCGGCCACCGCCCCGATCAGGAACAGCGGGTTGGCCGTCATCCCCATCCCGACCGCGTACTTCATCCCGACCGCCGCCAGCCCGCACGAAAGACCCAGGGCCAGACAAGCCAGCCCGACCGACCCGAACACGTGCATCGGCCGGGCCTGGTAGCTGCCCAGGAACTTGACCGTCAGCAGGTCGAGCGTCACCCGGACCGTCCGGGACAGGGTGTACTTCGACCGGCCGGCGGTCCGCGGGTGGTGCCGGACCGGCACTTGGGCGACGCGGGCCCCTTGTTGCAGGATCAGGGCGGTGATGAACCGGTGCATCTCGCCGTAGAGGTCGAGGCCGCCGGCCACCTCCCGCCGCATCGCCCGCAGGGTACACCCGAAGTCCTTGAACGGTACGTCCAGCACCCGGCGGATCAGCCAGTTGGCGGCCAGGCTCGGCACCTTCCGCAGGATCAGCTTGTCCTGCCGGTTCTCGCGGCGGCCGAGGACGGCGTCGTAGCCCTCGTCCAGCTTGGCGACCAGCAGCGGGATGTCGGCCGGGTCGTTCTGGAGGTCGCCGTCCATCGTCACGATGATGTCGCCGGTCGCGGCGTCCAGCCCGGCTTGTGTCGCCGCGCTCTGGCCGAAGTTCCGCCGCAGCCGGACCACCTTCACCCGCGGGTCGGCGGCGGCGACGGCGGCCAACTCGGCGAACGTCCCGTCGGTGCTGCCGTCGTCCACCACGACGAGTTCCCACGCCGGCCCGCCGGCCAGGGCCGTCCGGACCCGGTCGGCCAGCGGCCGGACGTTGTCCCGCTCGTCCTTCACCGGCACGACGACGGACAGGTGGGTCATGGTGGCTCCGGGCGTCCAGGGGCGCGAGCCCCTGGTCCGAGTGCGTTTTACTTCACGATCACGTCGAACACCAGCGGCTCCGACCCGTACTGGACGAAGTCCGCGTCGAGGATGTCTACGGGTTGCGTGTCGAGCAGGTCGGCGTGGACGATGTACTTGCCGGCCGGGGCCGGGGGGAACCCGGCCGCCAGGTCGATGTGTTCGCCGGGGCGGACCGTCGCGGCCAGCCGGCCGGCGTGCCCGGTGTAGAGCTTGGCCGCGGCCGGGCCGGTCGGGTACAGGCGGTAGCGGAGCTGCACCCCGCCGGCCGCCCCGGGCTTGAACGCCCACGGCTCGACCGACGTGTTGGCCGCCCGGACGGTCAGCACGAACCCTTGCCCCGCGGGGACCGTCGGCGGGTTCGGGCCGACCACCGACAGGGCCGCCCGGTACGGGCCGGGGCAGTACTCGGCCGTCGCCCAGAGGCGGAAGCGGTCGGGCGTGTGGGCCTGCCCGGTCTCGGCCAGCCAGCGGTCGTAGTAGTCGAAGAACCGGTCGATCACGTCGGTCCGGCCGCCGCGGACGTGGCCGTACCGGGGCCACAGTTGCCGGCGGGCCTGGGCGACGGTGGCGTCGGTGTGCAGGAGCAGGACGGCCGCCGCCGCCAGCCCGGTCCGGTCGGCCCCGCGCTGGCAGTGCAGGAGGATCGGGTAGGCGGTGTGGTCCAGGACCTCGACCAGCCGGCGGACCTCGGCCGGGGCCGGCAGCCGCTTGGCCGAGAGCGACACGTCCTCCTGGCAGACGTTGCGGTCGTGGGTGGTCCGGGCCTCGGCCTGATACCACCCGACCTCCGGGCCGGTGCCGCGGAGGTTCACGACGGTCCGGATGCCCTCGTCGGCGATCAGGTCGGCCAATTCGTCCGGGCCGAGCTGGGCCGACCGGTAGACCTTGCCGGGGACGACGGTGTGGCGGTTGGACAGGGCGAAGACCCGGACCGCCTCGGCGGCGAGGGCGAGGAGCGGCCCGACCCAGACGAGCCGGAGGAGCCAGCGGCGGGTGAACCGGCGGGGCGGCGGGGGTGCGTCCATGCGGCCCGGAGTCTGACACAAACCCCGGGCCGGGGGAAGGCCGAGTGGGGTTGGCGGGCGGGGTGGTCAGGCCCGGGCGGGCGTCCGCCCGCCGGCCCGGGTATGTTATCCCGGAGGTCGGCCGGCGTTGGTTCGCCCGGCCCGGCGGGCCGGTTCCGTCAGCCCGGGCCGAAGGCCCGGGTCGGGGTGGGTCACAACCTCCGGCCCTGAAAGGGTCGTTCCAGGCGGGGCGGATGGGGTCGGGTCCGGGAACGGCCCCTTCAGGGCCGGGGGTGATCGGATACCCGCGTACCCGGGCCTCTGGCCCGGGCTGACGGAACCGGCCCCCGGGCCGAAACCCGCCGAACACCGGGAGTGTCGATGTACCCGGACCCGCGGCTCCGGTGCTCCCGCTGCGGCCGCCGTCTGGAGACCGAGCCGGCTAACCGGTGCGACGGCTGCGGGGCCGATTTGGCCGAGGTCGGGACGTGGAGCGAACGGGCCGAGTGGAACCGGACCCGCCGGCAGGGCCGGTGGCGGTTCGCCCTCAAGCGGGGTCTTTTGTTCTGCCCCGCGGTGCCGCTCCTGTGGGCGGTGAACGGGTACCGCGGCGAGACTGTCCCGGCGGCCTACGCCCTGGACCTGAAGTGGCCGGTCATCGGGTTCGTGGCCGGATGGCCGGGGTGGTGGTGGGCCGAGCGGGAGTACGCGGCGGCCGGCCGGCGGGACGGGGCTACATGACCAGCCGGCGGCGGGCGGCCCGGGCCCGGTTGCAGTCGCCGCAGGTGCCCCGGACCACCAGCGTCCGGGCCTCGGCCTGGAACTGGTGTTCGCCGGCCACCTCCCGCAACACCTCGTCCAGCCGCGGGTGCTGGAACTCGATCATCGCCCCGCACCGCTCGCAGACCAAGTGGTCGTGGGCCGGGTAGCCGTAGTCGTGGTCGTACACCGTCCGCGGGCCGATCTCGATCCGCCGCAGCAGCCCGGCGTCCACCAACAGGGTGAGGGTGCGGTAGACGGTGGCCCGGCTGACGGTCCGGTTGGACTGCTTGAGGTCGTCGATCAGCTCGTTGGCGTCGAAGTGCTTGTGGCGGGCGAAGATGTGCTCGACCAGCTCCCGCTGCTGGGTGGTGAACCGCTTCGGCTCCGGCCGGCTCGCCAGGTACTCCCGGAACCGCCCTTCCGGGGACTGGGACACCGAAACCGCTGGCAATGACACGGTCGCCACCCCCTCCGCCGCGGACCTTCCGTGGTTATTGTAGCCGTCATGGTGGCACAGGCCTCCCGGCCTGTGCGGGCAGGCATCACAGGCCGGGAGGCCTGTGCCACCAAGACGAGACTACGCCCCGGCCGCCCGCAGGAGGGCCTCCTCGGCGGCCAGCCAGCGGGCCTCGGTGTCGTAGGTGCCGGCGGCGATCTCGGCCCGGACCCGGGCCACCAGCTCGTGCCGGATGCCGTCCGGGCCGGGCGGCTCGGCGTGGCCGTCGAATCGGCGGGCGAACCGGTCCGCGGCCGGGACCCCGGCCGGGCCGGCCAGGGTCACCCGCCACCGCTGCCACCGACACCGGGCTGTGTCTCGCATGGCTCCTCGTCTCCCGGCCGGGGGCCGGCCGGCCGTCGCGTCGGTGTCCGGCGGGGCGGGGGCCGTCCTCCCCCGCCCCGCCGGTCCCGGGAGTTCACCCGGGTTGTGTTTCGTGTCGGCCCGGGTGGTGACACCCGTTCAGGCGGCCGCGGGTCATTCT
This sequence comes from Gemmataceae bacterium, assembly GCA_019747685.1. Classification (GTDB taxonomy): domain Bacteria; phylum Planctomycetota; class Planctomycetia; order Gemmatales; family Gemmataceae; genus Urbifossiella. Next base: position 394 of record JAIEQN010000363.1, on the reverse strand, counting down.
ACGCAGGTCTATCGTCGGCCGGCGCCGGAACCCGCGAGCGAAATCGACGCCGGGGCTCGACGCACCGGCCGCCCGGCGGTGGCGCGCATGCGTTGCCCGGAAGGTTCGCGGCACGCCAGTCGCGCGGCGGCCGGAACCGCCCGTGTGGGCCGGGGTTGGGGGAAACCGCTCAAGCGGGCCCGGCTTGAGCCAATCCCCGCCTCCCCGGCGGACCGTATCCCATCGAACATAGCGCCCCCGCCGGCCGGCCTCAATTCCGGTTCGAGCGATCGCGGGTGCGGCCACCGCGACCGGACAGGAGACCCGGCACGACCGGGACAGTCCGGGCCGCGCTCACCGCCGGCCGATCGCGTCGAGCAGCTCGGCCGCCCGGACCGCCCCGACGCCGGTGGTC
>JAIEQN010000244.1 GCA_019747685.1 Gemmataceae bacterium | reverse complement strand
ACCGGCGAGGCCCACGCGGCTCCGCCGACGCCCCGCCGTGGGCCTCACCCCGCCTGCGGCGGGCTTCCGCCCACCCGACAGGACCGTGGCGTCGAAGACTCTGCCCCGGCCACCCGGACCGAATTCGCCCGCCGTCCGCACCCCCGGCCGGTTGCACCCGCCGGCCGACCGGGTATACTCGGCGGCGGCCCAACCACCCCGGAGCCTCCCCCGTGCCCCACCGCCGCCACGTCCTCCGGGCCGCCGCCGCGGCCGCCGCCCCCCTCCTCGGGGCCACCCCCATGACCGCCGCCGAACCCGAACAGAAGGCCGTCCAGCACGGCCGGGTCAAGCAGTCCGTCGTCTTCTGGTGCTTCAACGCCCGCGGCGACAAGTGGGACGCCGAGAAGACCTGCGCCGTCGCCAAGGACCTCGGCCTCCCGTCCGTCGAGCTGATCGGCCCCGAGCACTGGCCGACCCTCAAGAAGCGCGGCCTCACCTGCGCCATCGCCCCCAACGGGATGCCCGGGGCCCCGTACATGCGGGGGTTCAACAACCCCGCCTTCCACGCCGAGAACCTCGACCGCACCGGCAAGATGATCGACGCCTGTAAGGACGCCGGGTTCCCGTCCGTCATCACCTTCGTCGGCTACAAGTGGCCGAACCCCGACGACCCCAAGTCCGGCTCCATCCCGAACGACGAGGCGGTCAAGAACTGCGTCAAGGGGCTGAAGGAGTTGGCCCGGCACGCCGAGAAGCAGGGCGTCACCGTCTGCCTCGAACACCTCAACAGCCGGGACGGGTCGGACCCGATGAAGGGCCACCCCGGCTACCAGGGGGACGACCTCGACCTGTGCGCCGACATCCTCCGCAAGGTCGGCTCGCCCCGGGTCAAGCTCTTGTTCGACATCTACCACGTCCAGGTCATGCACGGCGACCTGATCCGCCGGATCGACGAGGTCAAGGAGTTGATCGGCCACGTCCACACGGCCGGGGTGCCGGGCCGGGGCGAGCCGGACGACGGCCAGGAGATCAACTACCCGGCGGTCATGCGGAAGCTGGTTGGGGTCGGCTACGCCGGGTACGTCGGCCAGGAGTTCATCCCGACCCGGGACCCGCTGTCCGGCCTCCGCCAGGCGGTCCGGGCGTGCGACGTGTGACGATTCCCCGGCCGGCCCGTTGCGGCCGGTGGGGGGTCTGGGTACGGTGGGTGGGTGGGCCGACCGTACGCACCGGAGTCCGCCATGTCAGCTCGCTTCCCGCGTCCCCGTCAGGGGGGCCATTCCCCGGCCCGTCCCCCGGGAGCGCGGGCGTCCCGCCCGCCCTTCACCCCCCGACGGGGCGGGCGGGACGCCCGCGCTCCCAGGAGGGGGTTCACGCTGATCGAGCTGCTGGTCGCCATCGCCATCATCGCGGTGCTGATCGGGCTGTTGCTGCCGGCCGTCCAGCGGGTGCGGGAGGCCGCCGCCCGGATTCAGTGTGCGAACAACATGAAGCAGATCGGCCTGGCCGCCCACCACTTCGCCCTGGACCACGACGGGCGGCTGCCGGCCGGGGTCGAGGACGGCCAGTTCTGGGCCCCGTTCGACGACCGGGTCGGGTACGGGGCCGACCCGCTCCCGGACTACGACCCGTCCAAGACCGTCCTCTGGGTCTACCTGGAGGGGAACCGGAAGGTGTTCCACTGCCCGAAGGGGATCGACCTGTTGCCGGGCAGCCCGACCAAGGGCCGGCAGGTCCAGCTCAGCTACGCCATCACCGGGGTCGGGGGCGGGCCGCAGGGGAAGCGGCTGGTGGACATCACCAACGGGAACGGGACGGCCCACGTCATGAACTTCTGGGAGCACGCCCGGTTCCCGATCTGCGCGACCAACGGGACCACCCCGGTCGGCCTGCCGCCGGAGCTGCCCTGGCCGGTGGACGACATCGACGTGCTCAACCACTACCCCGAGCCGCGGCACCTGGGGGTGTACAACGTCCTGTTCTGCGACGGGCACGTCGTCGGGATGCGGAAGGACGAGCTGCGGACCCCGATGTTCTACGTCCGCTGAGGCGGCCTACGGCCCCTCGTACACCACCTTCCCGCCGACGACGGTGAGCAACACCCGGGTGTCCCGCACGCCGTCGGCCGGGCAGGTGAGGACGTCCCGGTCCGCCATGATCAGGTCGGCCCGCTTCCCCACCTCCAGGCTCCCCTTCTCCTTCTCCTCGTGGTGGAGGTAGGCGTTGTTGATCGTGTACAGCCGGACGGCCTGCCCCCGGGACAGGGCCTCGGCCGGCTCGTGGGGCCCGCCCCCCTCCGTCCGCCGGGTCAGGGCGACCCACATCCCGAGCCACGGGCTCCACGGGTTGGTGGCCCCGACCGGGTCGGTCCGGATCATGTGGTCGCTCCCGCCGCCGACGGTCGTGTACTCCAGCCACGTCCGGTACGGCTGGAACCACCGCATCCGGTCCCGGCCGAGGACCGCCAGCAGCGCCCGCCCGTCCTTCCACAGCCACGCCGGCTGGACGTCGGCGCAGACCCCGAGCCGCCGGCACCGCTCCAGGTTGGCCCGGGACGGGAAGTTGGCGTGGGTGATGCAGAACCGGCGGTCCCGGATCGGGGTCAGCCGGTCGACGAACTCGTAGGCGTCGAGGAGGACGTCCATCGCCCCCTCGCCGGCGGTGTGGGCGGTCACCTGCCACTTCCGCCGGGCCGCCTCCTCGACCGCCGCCCGCAGCCCGTCCGGGCGGACGAACAGCAGGCCCCGGTAGTCGTCCTCGGTCACCTGGTAGGCGTCCCCCTTCGGCCACGGGTCCCGCATGTACGCCGACCCGTTGAGCATCCCGCCGTCCAGGAACAGCTTGACCGGCCCGACCCGGACCCACTCGTCCCCGACCCCGGTCGGCCCGCCCCGGCCGTCCGCCCCCGGCAGCTCGTCCAGCCGGCGGGCGACCGCGTCCCGGGTGCCGGCCGGGTCGAGCGACCGGGCCACGTTCACCCGGACGGTCAGCTCGCCGGCCTCCCGGAGGGCCAGGTACACGTCGAGGGCGGCCCGGTCGGCGTTCCGGTCGGCCACGCTGGTCAGGCCGTGCCGGTTGTACCGCCGGAACAGCTCCCGCACCCCCTCCCGCCGCTTCCCCGCCGGCACCTCCTCCCCGCCCCCGGGCAGCCCCCGGAGTACCCCGTAGGCGTTCGGGAGCATCCCGGTCGGCTGGCCGGTCGCCGGGTCCCGGACCACCTGTCCGGCCGGGGGGTCCGGGGTGTCCTTGGTGACCCCGGACGTCCTCAGGGCGGCGGAGTTCGCCACCCCGGCCGGGCCGGCGTGGTACAGCACCGGGTGGTCGGGGGCGACGGAGTCGAGTTCCGCCTTGGTCGGGAACCGGGCTTCCTTCAGCCGGGTGGGGAAGGCGAACCGGATGACGATCCACGTCCCGGCCGGGGTCGCGGCCGCCCGCTTCCGGACGTACCCGAGTACCTCCGGGATCGACCCCAGCACCGGCACCGGGTCGCCGGCCTCCAGGGTGGCCACCAGGACCGGGTGGGTGTGGCTGTCGTACAGGCCGGGCAGGACGGTCTTCCCGCCGGCCTCGACGACCCGGGTGGCCGGCCCCTGGTGCCGCATCACCTCGGCGTCGGCCCCGACGGCGACGACCCGCCCGCCCCTGACGGCCACCGCCTCGGCCGTGGCGAACCGGGCATCCACCGTCACCACCTTCCCCCGGCGGACGATCAGGTCGGCCGGGTCCGCCGCGGCGGCCGGGGCGGCGAAGAGCGTCAGGCCGAGGACGAGCGGGACGGCGGGTTTCATGCGACGGGCCTCCGGGCGGACACCCCTCGATACCGCGCCGGCCGCCCGGGTGCCAGGAGAAAACCGCCCGGCGGCCGAACCCGGCCCGGATTCGGGGGCGGATTTCGGTTGCATCCCGGCCGGGTATGGTACACTCGTGGCGTGGCACATCACTTGCTCCGCCCCCGACCGTCCGCGGAGTGGCTGATCCACATCGGATGCTCCTCCGCGGGGTGGGGTGGAGGCCCGACACCGTGGCGAAGCGAGTGACCGCCGACGACCCGGCCCCCGACTCCCACACCCTGCTGGGGACGATCGCGGCCGACGCCAAGGAGCTGGTCGCCCAGCAGGTCGAGCTGTTCCGGGCGGAGGTCGGGCAGGAGCTGCGGCGGGCCGGCGGGGCGGCCGCCGCGGTCGCCGCCGGGGGCGGGCTGACGGTGGCCGGCGGGCTGT